>JBFWLP010000011.1:0-49142 GCA_050252075.1 Burkholderiaceae bacterium
TAATGAAGCCAAAACATTTTTCGGCGTTAAACCACTTAACTTTGCCTTTTTGTGCCATTTTCGTAGTGTCCGTAGAAAAAATAAAAATGCAATTAACCAAGGACGCTGAAACGAAACAGCATTCATCTTTCACCAAATTATTTTGGGGTACCGATTACTAACCTCGAGCCTGCGCACTGCTTGATTACGACTGCAGTGCAAGAGAATAACCATGGTTAGGTTCATAATCAAATACTAGTTAACCCTATGTGGTATTTCCACAATTAATTTACTATTACAACTCCTCGATGTTTTATTTATTAATAATTAAATAAAACAGAATCCTCTCATTGAATATCCGATTATGAATCTTCTTTCCAAATTGCCCAATGTGGGAACCACAATATTTACGACAATGAGCCAGATGGCCCTGGATCATAACGCTATTAATCTTGGGCAAGGCTTTCCGGATTTCAATCCAGATTCTAAATTGCTTGATCTGGTCAACAAAGCAATGCGGGAAGGGCATAACCAGTATCCGGCAATGGCAGGTGTTCCTGCATTACGTGAAGCCATTCAAAAGAAAGTGGCATCGCTGTATGGCCACACATATCGGGCGGATACAGAAATTACCGTCACCAGCGGAGCAACCGAAGCCTTGAGCGCGAGTTTGTTAGCGTTGGTGCATCCGGGTGATGAGGTAATCATTATTGAACCGTTCTACGATCTTTATCTTCCTGTTATTGAACTGGCCGGTGGAAAACCAGTAATTGTTTCCATGCTGGCTCCTGATTCAAACAACCCCAGGTTCAGGGTTGACTGGCAGGCAGTGAACGATGCCATTACATCGAAAACAAAACTGCTGATTGTTAATTTTCCGCATAATCCTACCGGTATCGTAATGACAGCCGCCGATCTGGATTCTCTGGAAGAGATCGTTAACAAGACCGGTATTTTGGTGTTGGGCGATGAGGTCTACGAGCATTTAGTATTTGACGGCGCGAAACATCTTAGCCTGGCAACACGACCTTCCTTGGCCGCTAATTCCGTCGTTATCTTTTCATTTGGAAAAACTTACAACGTTACCGGCTGGAAAATAGGGTACGTATGTGCTCCGGAAAAGATTACCGCTGAAATACGGAAGGTTCATCAGTTTCTTGTTTTCACTGTTCCAAGTCCGTTACAAGTTGGCCTGGCAACATTCATGCAAGATGAATCTACTTATTCCGGTTTATCTGATTTTTATGAGCAGAAACGAGACCTGTTAAGTAAAGGGTTGAACACTACAGCGTTGAAACCGTTACCCAGCGAAGGCACTTTCTTTTTACTTGCGGACTACAGCCAGATGTCCGATTTGCCGCAATTGAAGTTTTCTACGTGGCTCACAAAAGAAAAAGGCGTCACTGTCATTCCCGTATCCGCGTTTTATCAGGATCCGCAGCGTTTCGACAGTACCCATCGAATTGTGCGTTTTTGCTTTGCAAAGCAGGATGCCACATTGCTTCAGGCGGTGGAACGTCTTCGAAAAGCTTAAGTACCGTAACGCTTGTCAGAGCGGCTGGCTGGCAAGCTGTATGTTTTATCCTTTTCTTTTCTTTATATAAAGATTACTAATAATGGGTGTCTGTGGATAACTGGATCAACTCTTTATTTTCTTTAAAAATCAATAGGTTGAACGATATTTTTTATGGTGATAACCCCTTGAATTGCGCAGGGACGGATTGGGTATAACTTTTTCTGTTGCTGAAAAAGCACGGGTTGTTCTCCACCCGTGCACAGCCTATTCACAGCCGGCCGTCCCTCAGGTTATCCACAGGCAGTCTGATCAGGATTTTGGCGAATTCCAGGAGTCTTGAGCCTCAATACCATTCGGTGTGAAGGTCTCGATGATGGTCTCGTAGGTGAATGAAATGTCTTCCATATGCCCCATGGTTTTGTTCATGGGATCCAGACAATTGGGTACATACTTGTGCATGGATGTAATAACAGCATTCTTGATTTCAACCGTGTAATACAGTTCTTCCTTGCCCTGAGGCGATATACGATAGTATTGAAGCTTGGCATCGGTAAGCTGTTCTCCTGATGTCAGTGCCTGAAACAGTTTGGGTGATGCTTTATCAATTTCTTTGGTAATCGTTAATGGGCCGTGAATGCGTCGCCCTGTCGGCAGACCGGTTTGTATGGATTTTGGAATTTCGATGGTGTGATCAACACCTTGAACCAATATGGTGTTTTCGTGGCCTTGTATGGTGCAGCCACCTTCAATTTTTCCCTGTGTTTTTCCCGATAACGTCAAATAGCCGGGCATGGGCATGTCAGATCTCCGTAGAATGAATTAAGCAGAAAAGGGGATAGGCCGCTTACACGTAACGTGTTGCGGCTACAAAATTGATGCGTCCCAGCTGTTGTAAAGCGTGGTCGCATAGATGTTGAATACGTTTGCGTTTGTCGGCGTCATCGGCGCCGGTAAGGCGTGCGAGCGCCTGCTGGCCGGCCCGTAGCGTTAGCTGGAAGAGCTGTTCGGCGATGTCCGGATCCCAGGTGATCAGGTCGCGTTTACGGCATTCGTCAAGTAATGGCTCAAGAAACTCGATAGCATTGGCATCGGCACGATTGGCCAGCAATAATTCGGTCAGCACCAAGCGGGCACGAAACTGATCCCGGCCTTTCGGCGTTGATTTTGCATAATCCTGAATTATTTGCATTGCGGACGGGTATTTTCCGGCGGCGGCGTCACCCATGGCTTGTTGTTTCAATGACTGGAAAGCGTCACTGTCGCCGGTGGCTTTGTTTTGATCGGCGCGGCAGCTTTCTATCCACTGGCGCGTATCGTCACTTGCAAAGGGTGTTCCGTCGGAAAAGCACAGTTCCGTAATGTCCGGCATGCGTTCTGTAAATGCCAGAACGCTTTTGATAATGGCCTGGCGCATTGGCGCGCCTTTCTCGCCCAGCATTCCATAGCTTTTTGCGGATTCTCTGTCCAGGTCAAGCCAGAAAGGAAAGGTGGCAATGCGTGATTCGCAAAACTCGATGACACCCTCGGGGTTCCCGGCATGGCGTATGGTCTGGAAGGCGTCGCTGATGGCCACTGGTGGAGGCATCAGATGGGTGTTGCCCGAACTGGCCGGTGGCGGCGATAACAACGTGCTACGCGCGGCAAAACGATTGATCTCGACGGCCAGCGGGTGAAACCGATCGATGGATAGTAGTGCCTGGCTGATTCTTGCCAGATAGGAAAGGGCCGGTGTCATTGCCTGAACGACAGCATCCAGGCTTTCGGGGGCATGGTCCAGAGAAAATTCCGCAGTTTCGGGAACCATTCCGGGATTTTTCCGTGGCGTGCCGGCGGTTGGGGCGGGTGAGGGCGGCGCAGGTGGGGGTGGTTGCGCCTGCCCCGAGGCTGGGGCACCGGAAGCAGCTGACGGGGTGGTTTCGTTGGTTGGTGTCTTTTCTTCGACAACGTCCAGATGCTTGATTTGCCGTACAAAGCTTGCCAGCGGTGGTGATTCGGGATCAAGTTCCGCCAGTGAACGGTCAATGGTTTCAACAGCCTGTACCAAGGCCGCATGGTCAGCGGGGTCTAGTGGAGCAAGCGTGGCCGATTCAAGCCATGTAGAGGCCCGGTCTATCCACCATGTCAGCGCATTACGCCGACCCCGCATGCGTTTGAGCGTTGGAAACGCTGTTTCCCAGTAGCGGTTTATCAACCCTTCAAACAGTGTCAGCCCGGCATTCAACCCTTCTATACCAGCCCGTTGCATCCATGCGGCGGCCACCCAGGCCGCCATCATGAAGTCTTTGCTTTGTTTCGCAAGAACATCGGTACCCAGCGATTCGACTTTCGCCCAGTCGATCAGGCTGCTGCCGGTAAGGCTGGTCATTTTTTCAATTTCGGCGGCCACCGCTTCGTATTCATCGGTGGAGCGGGCTTCCTGGCCGGCCGGGGAATCGGTTGTAATGGGGTCAAGCAGTGGTGTTACGTTGATAGTCATGGGGCCGGGTAGTTACGCCATACGAATAAGGTGAACGTCTTCAATCCGGCCTTCGGGCAGGGTGCCGATCGCCAGAAGGTCGGGCTCGCCTTCAAGCCGGATGAAGTAGCTGTTCTGCACAGGGATGCTGTTTTGCAGTGCCCAGGCGTCGAACGACGCGCCGGCGGCGTCAAATGTGACGCCTTGCAGCTCGTATTCGTTCACCGTACGCTCGGGTAAGCCACCGGATGGCCCTACCGCATGAAAACTGATGGTGGCGTTGTTGCCTGACACGCCTACCAGTGCTCCGGCAGCGGTTTGGTCAGGGCAGGGGTGAACTTCTAGCCAGATACCCAACCGGTCGTGAGCATGCAAGCCCAGTCGAACCGGCAGGCGCGATGCAATGGGCGCGTGTGCCCGTGCTACTGCCTTGGCCTGCCAGTTCTGGGCGCCGGCGATGGTCCAGTCGTCAAGAACGCCGGCGTGTGGCGAAGGTGGCGCAACAGGTGCACCGCTGCCGGCGTCGGACAACAGAACAATGCCGTTGACCGGACGTTGGCGGCGTGTTTGCAGGGAAAGCCGGAACAAGGACAACGATCGCCGAACGTGGGGCTGGTTGAACTGTTCGTGGGTTCCGGTAATGACCAGCACTGCCGCATTGGCCTGTGCGGCCCCCTGGGCGCTGGCCACCCACGCGGATTCATCGGTTAGCGGCCAACGCTGACCTTTTACCGGAAGACCATAGGTTGCAAGGGTACGTGCCGCCGTTTGGGCAAAGGCGTTGTTTTCACCCAGGGTAATAAACCAGGCACAGGCGTCTGTCATGGGTTGACCTAGCTGAATGTTGCGATGAATTGCCCGGAGCCGTCGACATCGAGAGTGGCGGCAGAAAGCGTTTGCGAGTCGGACATGCGGGCCAATAAAGTGTTGGAAAGCATGGGCAGTATGGAACCCTTCAGTATGAAATCGATATTGCGCGCGCCCGTTTCTACTTCGGTACAGCGCGCGGTAATAGTATCGATTGCCGGTTGGGATACCGTCAGCGCGATTTTGTTGTTTTGCTTCATGCGCTTTGCCAGCTTCGCCAGCTTCAGTTCGACAATGCCGCGCAAGGCATCGCCTTTGAGTGTCATGAAGGGAACGATACTCATACGGGCCAGCAAAGCGGGTTTGAAGTGGTTCGACAGAATGGGGCGTATGGCGGTGCCCACTGCACTGACAGGTGGCGGCTCGTCGTCGGCACACAGTTCCGTAATGACATCGAGCCCCAGATTCGAGGTAAGGAAAACCACTGTGTTGCGAAAATTGATTTCACGGCCTTCGCCATCGGAAAGCACGCCTTTGTCGAAGACCTGATAAAACAGATTCACGACATCGAGATGCGCTTTTTCCACTTCGTCGAGCAAAACCACAGAATAGGGACGTTGCCGCACTGCCTCGGTAAGTACGCCGCCTTCGCCGTAACCCACGTAGCCGGGGGGTGATCCCACCAGCCGGCTGACCGTATGTTTTTCCTGAAACTCGCTCATGTTGATCGTAACCAGCGAGTGTTCGCCGCCGAACATGATGTCGGCCACGGATAAGGCCAGTTCGGTTTTCCCTGTGCCCGAAGGCCCGACCAGCAAGAAAATACCCATGGGTTGATCGGGGTCACGCAGGCCGGATCGTGCCGATTTCAAGACTTCGGCAACAGAGGCGATGGCGTGATCCTGCCCTTTGATGCGTTCTTTCAGTGTGTTTTCCAGCGCCAGCGCTGCTGCGGCCTGATCACGCATCATCTTGCCCAGCGGAATGCCGGTACGGTCGGACACTACCTTGGCGACGGTGTCGGGCGAGACGTCGATGAAGATGAGTTTTTCTTCCGCCTGAAGCTGTTCAAACGCCTGTTCGGCGTTGATCAGTTCTGCCTCGACCGATTGCATTGTTCGGGATTCGGCAGGGGATTCCGCGGCCGTTCCAGTGGCCGATTCAGCAGCAGATTCGGCGGCAGCGGAATCATCGGGCGCAGATTCGGCTTGGCCCGTTACGGCGCTGGATTTGAGTGTCTGGCGTTCATTGCGTAAATTCAGAACTTGCTGTGCCGCCTCGAACTGACGATTGAAGCGGGCGTGGCGCTCGTCGAGCTCGGCCTGAACCTGATTCATTTCCGACTGGATATCTTCAAGCCGCTGCGCATCGACGGGAATACGGTTTTCGATGTCGCGCAAAAGCCCGCGCTGCTCGCGCTCCAGCATTTGCAGCTTTCGCTCCCGGTCTTCGATGAAGTCGGGTTTTGAAGAGAGATTCACCTTGATTCGGGCGCACGCGGTGTCCAGCAGGTCGATAGCCTTGTCGGGAAGCTGGCGGCCGGTGATATACCGGTTGGACAGTTCAGCGGCGGCAACCAGTGCGTCTTCCCGGATGATCACCCGGTGAACCTGTTCGTAACGTTCTTTTAGGCCACGCAGTATCTGGACTGCCATGTCGACCGAGGGCTCATCGAGCTTGACCAGTTCGAATCGGCGCGCAAGCGCGGGATCTTTTTCAAAATACTTTTTGTACTCGCTCCAGGTGGTGGCGGCAATGGTGCGCAGTTCGCCGCGGGCGAGCGCTGGTTTGAGCAGGTTGGCGGCGTCGCTGGTACCCGCCGCGCCACCTGCGCCGATCAGGGTATGGGCTTCATCGATGAACAGGATAATGGGGCTGGGTGAGGCCTTGATTTCATTGATGACCCCGCGAAGACGGTTTTCGAATTCGCCCTTTACGCCCGCGCCTGCTTCCAGGGCGCCCATATCCAGCCCAAGAATGGTGACGCCTTGCAGAATTTCGGGCACGTCGCCTTCTACAACGCGTACTGCCAGCCCTTCGATGACGGCGGTTTTACCGACCCCGGGATCACCGACGCAGATGGGGTTGTTCTTACGGCGTCGGGCCAGGATATCAACCATCTGACGAATTTCCGGGTCGCGGCCAAAAACGGGATCGATTTTTCCGTCGCGTGCTTTTGCGGTGAAATCTTCACAGAACCGTTGAATGGCCGATCCTCCCCGGGCAGGGTCGCCGGTGGCGCCCGCATTGGCTTGAGAGGATCCAACGTTGGTTGATTCGGCCGATTCGCGCGAGGCGCCGGCAACCTGGCCCAGCAATTCTATGGTCTTGCGTTTGTCCAGTTCAGACAGCAGCGTTGCGTAGGTTCCGCTGGCATAAAACGACGTGCGGGCAATAAAGGCTCCGAGCAGGGCTCCGGAACGGATATTGCCCTCGTACAGATCGAGCGAGGCAATGAGCCACGCGTCGGAGAAAAGTTCGGGTAATAGCGGGGAAAATTGTGGTCTGCCGCTGTTGCCACCTTTGAAACCTTCGATGGATTGTTCAAGTGCCCGTTGAACACGGCCCGGATCAATACCTGCCTGTTTGAGGATGAGCTGGATATCGGCGCGCGGGTCTTCCAGAAGGCGCACCAACATGTGTTCGATGGTAATTTCGTAGTGGGTTCGACTGAGACAAATACCTGCGGCATTTTCCAACGCGTCGCGGCACGTTGGGTTCAGTTTGTCGACCAGAGACTTGAACTCGACAATTTGCATAACTTTCCCCGCCTGGCGAGCACGGCTCGCATAGAAAAACTGCCTGTCCGGGAAGGCGGCAGGCAGTTTGTTTTTTTACCCTGATTATGACTTTGGAGCAGTCCAGGAGTCTTCGGCTTCGATGCCGTCGGGTGTGAATGTTTCGATGATGGTTTCGTAGGTGAACGAAACCGCCTCCATGTGTCCCATTGACTTATTGGCGGGGTCCAGGCACATGGGTACATACTTGTGCATTGACGTGATGATGGCGTTTTTGATTTCTACGGTGTAGTACAGCTCTTCCTTGCCCTGTGGCGATATACGGTAGTACTCAAGCTTGGCGCTTGTGAGCTGCTCGCCCGATGTGAGGGCCTGGAACAACTTGGGCGATGCCTTGTCGATTTCCTTGGTGATGGTGAGCGGACCGTGGATACGCTTGCCGGTGGGTAGACCGGTTTGTATGGATTTTGGAATTTCGATGGTGTGATCAACCGCTTGCACGAGTATGGTGTTTTCGTGGCCTTGTATGGTGCAGCTGCCGTCAATTTTTCCTTGTGTCTGACCGGTAAGGGTCAGATAACCTGGCATAGGCATTTCATTTCTCCTGAAAGTGCTTTGAACTACGCAATGATTCGGTGATTTCTACAACATTCCTACAGCAAGACAACTAACGCTTTACTTCTGGTCCAGTTTGCCAACCAGCGACAATGTGAACGATGCGCCCATGTATTTGAAGTGGGGACGCACAAGCATGGACACACGATACCAACCAGGATCGCCTTCAACGTCTTCAACGTTGATCTGTGCCATGCGCAATGGACGACGGCTGCGAACCTCGGGACCCGGGGCATCCATGTCGGCAACGTATTGCCGAATCCAGTTGTTCAGTTCACCTTCAAGATCGGCCCGCTCTTTCCAGGTTCCGATGTTTTCGCGTTGCAGAACCTTGATGTAATGCGCAAGGCGGCTGACAACGAAAATATAGGGTAGCTGGGTGCCGAGCTTGTAATTTGTTTCGGCTTCTTTGCCTTCTTTGGTATTGCCGAAGAATTTGGGTTTCTGGCAAGAGTTGGCCGAGAAGAAGGCTGCATTGTCGCTGTTCTTGCGCATGGCCAGACCGATAAAACCCTGCTCGGCAAGTTCGAATTCGCGACGCTCGGAAATAAGCACCTCGGTGGGAATCTTGGTTTGGATTTCCCCCATGGCCTCGTAGTTGTAAATGGGAAGGTCGCCCACCGTGCCGCCGCCCTGGGGGCCGATAATATTGGCACACCAGCGGTAGTCGGCAAAGCTTGCGGTAAGCCGCGATGCAAACGCGAAGGCGGCGTTGCCCCACAAAAATGCCTTGTTCCCCGACGAGACGTCTTCTTCGTAATTGAATTTCTTCGAGGGTGTCGTGTCGTTGCCGTAGGGCGTGCGCAGCAGGAAATGGGGCAGCACCAATCCCACGTTGCGTGCGTCTTCACTTTCGCGAAAGCCGTTCCACTTGGTGTATTGGGGCATTTCGAAAATGGATGACAGGTCTTTCAGATCGGGAAGTTTGGCGAAGTCTTCAAGGCCGAAGAACTGCGCACCGGCCGCAGCGATAAAGGGCGCATGCGCCATCGAGGCGACGCTGGCGCAATACTGCAGCAATTTGACGTCGGAGGATCCGGGACCAAATTCGTAATTGGCGACAATGGCGCCGAAAGGCTGGCCGCCGAACTGGCCGAATTCAGCCGTATAGCAGTTTTTGTAAAGCCCCGATTTTGTAACCTCTGGGGAATCTTCGAAGTCGCCAAGAAGATCCTCTTTGCTGACATTCATGATCTGAAGCTTGATGTTCTCGCGGAAATTGGTGCGGTCCACCAGAAACTTCAGGGAGCGCCACGAAGACTCAAGCCGCTGAAAATCGGCGTGATGAATAATTTCGTCGACTTGCTTGCACAGTTTTTTGTCGAGCTCTGCGATCATGTCGTCGGCCAGCGAGGCGGTGATCCGGTCGGTGGCGCGCGACGGGTCGAGCAACGACGATATGAAGGTTTGAATGCCTTGCCGGGTGATGGCGTACGATTCATCGCCGGGACGAACTTTGGTGGTTTCCAGTAACTGGTCGATCAATGAACCACTTTCTGCCGCTGCTGCCGCGCCTTCCTGCTTTGCCTGTTCTTCACTCATAGTATGTTCCCCTGATTTTCTTTATTTGTCTTCAATACCCAGTTCTTTCAGCAAGCGGGCGCGGGCGCCTTCGTCTTGCACCAGTTCCTGGAGCTTTTTACGGAAATCGGGGATATTGCCGAGGGGGCCTTTCAGTGCTTTCAATGCACCCCTAAGGGCCACGATGTCGCGCAATTCCGGTACTTGTTCAACGATATTGTCGGGCTGGAAATCGGCGAGTGATTCGAATTTAAGATTCAGCGCCAGGTTGTCTTCGGAGCCGGGTTCAAGCCGGTTGGGTACTGTCAGGTCGAGCGACAGGTTCTGGGCTTTCAGAACATCGTTGTAGTTGTCTTTATCGACATTGATGGGCGCCCTGTCTTCGACATTGCGCTCATCGGTACGCTGGGTGAAATCACCCAGTATCAGTAATTTAAGCGGTAACTCGACTTCAGCTTGCGCATCACCGGTAGCCGGCTTGTAAGTAATATTCACCCTTTCTTTGGGTGCAACGGATCCTTCGCCTGCCATGGTAGCCTCCTGACGTCTGGTCGTTTTTCGATAAGACGGATAGAAATGAGAAAAGTTTCACAAAAAACAAAAAGATTCTGTCCCACTATCTTACCTGGTGTCAATCGTTGAATCATGAAACTTCGCGTAACGGCGCATTTACATTATTCAGGCGGTAGTTTTAATATGTGTCCAGTGATAATAAGATCGGTGTTTTTCAGATGGTTCAGGCGCTGCAGTTCATCGACGGTTGTGCCGAATTTCCTGGCCAGTGAATACAGGGTTTCACCTTCCTGCACGCGGTGGGTTCGCAATGGTTTTGGCGGCGGAGGTGGCGCGCTGATGCGTTCGGGTTCCGGTGGCGGCGGAGGTGCCTTGATAATCTCTTCGGCCCTCTGACGGATATAAAGCGGCAAAGGTGATGCCGGCTGATCGGGTATGCCATCGGTCCAGCACAGCCCCACACGTTCGGGAACCCGTATATCCAGTTTTTTCGGTGTGGCGCTCAGCGAAGGCGTGGAAGTTTCGGCCAGGTAATCCAGATGATCGGCCATGGTCAGCAGCGCTTCCTGGCCCACGAAGTTGTAACGCACATGAATAGTGCGTACGTCCAGTGCGTCGAGCTGATCACGCGCCTGAGGAAAATCGTCTGGTGTGAAAATCCGCTCGCCATCGACGAATTCCTGGACAAAACGCGCCATACCCATAGGCCCGGGATACCGGCGTGTAAGCGTTAGATTATCAAGACGAATTTGCAAGGTTACATCGCCACACTGGTCGGGTGACCAGTCAAAACTGTTGGTGACCTCCATGTTGAAGTTATCGAGGGTTATTTCCTCGTGCGCACACTGAATGGACAGGCTGACCGAATACGGCTTGGCTTTTGCGCCCGGGTTCACGCCCACCGGCAACGCGGTGATCAGCAAGTTCGCCGCCTTGCCCATGGAAGCTTCGGCCAGTTGCGACTTCACGACCGATTCCACGCGCGTATTGACCGACCGGTTCAGAAAGGGAATGAAATCGGCACTGAAGGGGAAGGAGTAGTCTCCTTTGCGTGCGACAGTGAACTGCGTTGCCTTCTGCTGGATGAACGGCTTGGCCGGGCCATCGGCAAATGTCCAGACCGAGCCTTTTTCACCAAACAGCTGGTCGATGGTTTCGCGGGCGCTGACCGCCATCTGTGTTTTCCACAGAACGTTTTTCTCCCAGTCTTTCTGAACGTTGCACGACGCTTGCTCAAGTGTGTAATTGGTGAGCAGACGCAGGGGGCCGCCCACCAGATGCCAGATAACCTGATCGTCGGCGGAGTCGTAACCAGAGGCCTTCCGGAAGGCATCGAGACTGTTCTGGGTAGTTTGCAGAAGTGACGCTTTCACGTTCGGATCGACACTGAACGCAAAATAGTCCGAGGCCAGTTGATAGGCCTTGCCGTCGCCGCCCAGGGCTTCTGCGGCAGCCGCATCGAAATCCTTGGCGTAGGCGGCGAACGCTTGCACGCCGTTGATGGAGCGCGAGAAACCGCCATTGGCCGGCGAGAACGATCGTTGCTGAACCGATTGCGGAATTACCCGTTGTCCAACGGCATTGATGGTTTCGACCAGGGCTTCGGCCTTACCCAGCGTGCTGTTGCTGATGGCGGCGCGTCGCATGGTGCTGAACTCGCGGGAAAACAGCAACCAGTTGGGTAGTTGTTCCGCGGGAATATCGGCAAATTCTGTTTTCAGGCGATCAAAAAAGCGGTAGTAGGGGCTGGCATCGGTGTCGATGCGGGTGACCATTTCCCGCCAGGCCGGTTCGTTCGCGAGCAGTTGTTCGCCGTTATGGAATGACCATGCGAAGCTTTGCCAGGTATTGAAGCGTTCAGACTGGTACCAGGCCAGGAAGGCCCCCCGGCGCACTTCGAATTCCGGTGAGTTGTCGAAGGCTTGCCCCAGTTCCTTCAAGAAGGCCTTGATCTTGTCTTCGCCCCGCAGCGTCAGGGCCGGTTCGATCATGCCTTCATTTTTGCCTTGGGAGCCCGGTAGCCAGAATTCGCGCAGGGTGACCGGCTGAAGATCGTTACGCGCGTCAGCCCAGGGCAACAGCCATTCCAGATGGGACGACTGATTAAGCAGTTGCCGCAATGTTTCGCGGTCGTCGCTCAGGTTCTGGCGCAGAAAGGCATCGTTGGCCGGGCTCCAGGCCTTGAAGGCAACCAGCATGCGATCCGAGGCGTTGATGATCTCGGGGGGCAGATCAGGGCGCAAGCTTCGGGTGACCTGGGTGGGAATCTGGGGCATGGCCAGCAGCTGGTCGTAGTCGGCCCCGTTCAGTCGTGCCTGTGACAGGTTGATGTTGCGCACTATGGCAAGAACAGTATTGGCATACAAGGGGCTGTCACGGTCCATAGCCATGACTTTCGGAAAGAGAGCCTCGTAATCGTTCTTGCGCAGGTATTCCTGGTAGCCGCGAACGTAAGCCGCCTTGATATCTTCTTCCAGTTTAGTGATGTCGGGGCTGAAGGCCAGCCAGCGAGTCTGCCAGTTGTCCTCGCGGTCGCGTATCAGGTCGATCATTGAAAGAATTTTATGCAGTGACCGAACCTGTTCGTCGCCGGTCTGGTTGGCGATCTGGGCTTGTTTGGGATACGAGGTTTCGATTTCGCGCAGGCTGGATCGCGTTTGATAATACGACACAAGAACGAATACCAGTGCGGCCGTGAAGATCGATATCCAGAAAACAGCGGCCAGATTGCGCGTGGCCTGACGCCACCGGTTGACGATGACCGTCGGCATGAATGTCCAGCGGTCGGCAGGCAGGATCTGTTCAAAAAAGTCGTGCAGAAACACGCCTTTCTCGGACGTGACCGTCCGGGTGGCGTCGGTTAGCAAGTGGGCCAGGGCGCTGGGTATGTGTTCGCCGGTCTGGCGGGCGCTACTGAAGAACAGGCCCCGCAGCAGCGGCTGCTCCAGGTAGGGATTGTTGCCCAGGCAAGCCGTCAGGAAATGTTGCAGGCCATCGCGAAGCCGCTCAAGTTCGGAGGGAAACAGCAGCAGCCCGGGAGACAGCTCGACACCCTTGACGGCCATGTCGAGCCGCAGCGCTTTCAGGCGCTGGTTGATTTGCTGGTAGGCAGTGTCAAGAAACTGTTGTTCCGCGCCGTCGCCTTGCTGTGTGGGCCCCACATACCCCATGGCCTGGTTCAGGGCATCGGCCGGCAGGACATGCGCCCATTCATTGAATCCGTAGACGCGATCACACTTGGTGACAAGAACAAAGATCGGGAAGCGCTTGTCAAAAAGCCGGATCAACTGGTCGATGCGCTCGCGAAAGACATGCCCGCGCCGGGCAAGCGCATCGGCATCGGCGTTCAACAGCTGATCGGTGTCGATGGTCAGCACCATGCCGTTCAGGCCTTCTTTCATGCGGTACTTGGCCAGCAGCTCAAGCATGCGCTCCCATTCGGCCTGGTCGTCGGGATTTCCATCGGCCGACACATATCGCCCCGCGGTATCAATAATGACTGCGCGATTGAAAAACCACCAGTCGCAATTGACGGTTTGGGTAATGGGTTCAAACTGGCTGACACTTTTGTTCAGCGAGCTTAGCCGTGACCGGGTGATCGCCGAGGTTTTTCCTACGCCCGAGTCTCCCACGACCATGAACCAGGGAAGTGCATACACCGGATTGCCAAAGCGGCGCAGGCTGGAGCTGCGCAAGGTAGCAATCGCTTCTTTCCATTTCCGGGTGAGTTCGGCAATGCCGTTGGGCGATTCGACGGCCGTGCGTCCTGCTGCCTCGGATGCCGCCAGCTTCACACGCGACCGCGATACCACCCATAGACGGCGCAGCAGCTTGATGCCGAAATAAACCGCAATGACGCCGAAGAAAATAGCCAGACCGCCCCAGTAGGGCCAGGCCAGGTACAGTGTGAGCCCCCAGCTGAACAGTGCCAGTGCAACCAGAACAATGCACCATAGGAGGAAAACGAAAAAGGCTTTCATAGGTTCACGGCCTCGCGGAACTGCTGAACGGATTGGGTGAGTTCAGCATGCAGGCCCACGACCACCAGCAACAGAATCAAGGGAGGCAACAAGAAAAAGAGTGCGCGGCGCAGCGAAATATTGCGTTGCGGCAGCCGTTGCTGTGTTTTGGCCGGCGCGGCACTGACGTAGGCCTGGGGGAAGAGGCGTGCCCGGTCGGCGGCGGTTATCGATTTGTCATCGCGCTGCAGCTGCCGGTACTGCTCGATACGCAGGTTGGCCAGCTCGGCCGAGTTGGGGGAGACGCTGTAACGCCCCAGAAACCCCATGCACAAACACAGCAGATACACTTCCCGCAACGCGCTGTTTTTGGCGTCGAGGCGGCCAAGACGATCAAAGAATTCGTGGCCCGCCAACGAGGTTTTAAAGTAGCGCCGCTGCAGCAGGTGGCGTTGCCACGAGTGTTCCTTGCCCCATTGCTGGCTGCGGGAAATACGCTCGTCGGCCCAGGCCAGCACCGGGAACAGGGCTTCCTGGAACGTGCCGATTTCCACACCGTCGTGCAGTGCCTGGCTTTGTGCCTGCTGGATCAGCACATCGATCTGGCCGGCCAGTTCTTCGGGGCTGCGGTCGGGGTGTGACTCAAAGTATCGAACCAGTGCGGCCAGCGGAACGAAGTAATCGGTGAGCTTCATGTCAGCCTCGCAGAACAACAAGTTGCACGTGAAGGTCTTGCGGGGCATCGGGCCAGAAGAGCGCCACTTCGGCGGTTTGCTCAACCAGTTCCCAATCGGCACTCATTTGTTCAATGCGGTAGTAGCGGGCGTTGGCGCGCTGGGGCAACCCCTGCGGCGGCGCGGCAACCTCGATCATGTCGATACCCGGCAGGGCATGGTCGATCAGGGTAGGCAGCGCCGTGGGTGCCGCCAGACGGGCCATGCGCACGAAGTCGGCGCCGGAATAATCGGCCTTGCTGGCGGTTTGCGTGACCAGATAAAAGCGGTTCCGGTTGGCCAGGTAATCGCGTGGAATGGCCGCCATGAGAAAGTCGTCGTGGGGTTCAAGCGTAACGCGGAACTCAGGCCCCACGGAAATTTCGCTGAGCAACTGGTTGATCACGCGCCGGGCCTGACTGAAACAGTAATGCAGTTGCAGGTGATCGTAGGGCGGCAACCCGGTGTCATCGCTGTCGCGACGCCGGCCGGCAACATCGAACTGTTCACAAAAGGTGCTGATTTCGCCGACACAGACTCGCAAGAACCCGTAAATTTCCCAGGGGTGAATCTGGGATGTCTCGGTGTAATGAACCAGGGTGGGTACGGCCCGGTTCAGCGCCTGCAGCGATTGCATCAGGCGGAAGTAATCGGGATCAATTTCCTGGCGCTGGATGTCGCGAGGCGCTTTGTACTCGGACAGTTGCCGCATACGGCCCGACATGTCGTCACGGATGTCGCGCAGAATGTCCTGCAGAGCATGCGAGCCGGACATGGCGTAGCAGGGCGGAATATTGTCGGCACTGAACTTCACGACATCGTTGTCGCGGGTAAGGCGGCCGACAGGAATGAGATCGTAATCATCAAGCGATGCCAGTTCCGGACCGAAGAAAATGCGAACGACATGCCGCAGCACCGGTACAGTTGCCATGGGCCCGTCGCCGTAAAGGTCGGGCATGGGTTCGCCGTCGGCTTGCGATGCAAACCGCGTGGGAACACCCGCAGCGCTGTCGAACGAATCGACAATCGTGACATTGGGAGCCACCGGAGACAGTTTCTTCAGCCCAACGTAAACATCCAGCGGCTGGTCGGTATCGGTCCAGATTTTGTCGAACGAACGAGGCCCGATAACGCTGTTGCCCGGGAATTCAATATACGTGTTATGGCGGAAAATAAACTCGGCGGCCCGAATTTCAACGCTGCGGGCCGACAAGGATTCCGGTGCCAGTTCCAGCTTGCCGACACCCCAGAAATATGGCTTGGCGGTTTCGAACAAAGGCTTTCTTAAAAAGTGCTGGTGCATTTCCAGGCGCTGGAAATGCTGAGGCTGCAGAAACAAGCCTTGATGCCAGTAAGTCCCTGTTCGGAAGTCCATCCGTTATCCTTTATTGCCTGAGTTTCATTGCGGCGCCGTTCGATTCTTCTGCTTGCTTGAGCTCATTATCGGTCAGCTTGATTTCCGGGTCGGTGACATCGAGCGGAATGGATTCGACATCGGGCTTTTTGTCGGGGTCGAACGTAAGACTTTGCGCATTCACAATGCGTTGTCTGCCCAGATAAAGCCGCAGCGCAAGATTGGCCGGCACCGCCTTGTAGGTGGTCGTTACCAGACCGTCTTTTTCAATATTAAGGGGAATACGGAACAAGCGTGCGGCACTTGGGGCATCGAAGTGATAATACCCGGCGGCAAACCCCACATATTTGGCATTTTGTACACGATCGAGGGTGAGAATGGTGCGTTTGTCCGGGTTAACGATAAAGCGTTCCAGGTGAAGAATATCTTTACCGGCATCGCCGGTGGCCAGCGCTTTTTGCAGTGCGGCCGGATCGTTGATCAGTTTCAGGAATGTTTTTGAGTCGTCGAGCTGAAAAACGCCCAGCACCACGGTGTGGGCTTGATTGAAATAGGCGTTCAGGTCGGCATTGGCCACCAGCTCAATCTGGATGGCACCGCGACCATAATCCCAGGACACTTCGGCTTTGGCTTCTTTCTGGGTATTTCCGCCCATGGCGGAGTTGACGGTGCTGCACCCTTGCACAACCACGAGTAAACCTGACAACGCGAATAACAGCAGCAGACGGTTAAGCATGTAGGATTGAGGGTTGCAAATGGGTGGACTAAAAAATAAACTGGCCTGACTTTTTAGTGACTATTAACGCTGAATAGGCGGGATTATAGCTTATGCCTACCTGTCACACACCCAGTTTCCCGCGGCGTTTTCTAAAAAAATCAGTGGCTTGCAGAAACTTTTCAAGGTTGTTTCTTGCTTGTCTGGCCATGACTTCCTGCACGGTGGTCCAAGCAAGCAACGCGGCGTTGTTTCGCCGTAACACGGCACCCCCCGACAATACGGTACCGGTTCTGGCGGTTACCCAAGAAATCATCCAGAAAAAAACCAAAGATAATGTTTGCTGGCAAACGCTGGTCAGCGACCGTGAGCGTGCGCAACGACAATACGAAAGCCAGCCTTGGATTGTCAAGTATTGGAAGCCTATTCTGGGCGGCATTCTGGGCGGATTGGTGGGTTACAAATTCACGGCCAACTACGGGCCGTCCAGCCAGAAATGGATTTATCCCACTATTGCGGCGGGTATTGGTGTGGGGGCGCTCACCGGGCCGGGTTTTGTGGCCGGTGCCTATTTTGCCGGCAGCGGTGCTCATCATTATTGGCCCGATAAACTGCCGTTAACGATAATGTTGTCGCTTATCGGCGGCATATTGGGCGACGGGTTGATCAAATTATTGTTTCCCGACAGTCCTGATCCGGCCTTGCTGGCAAAACCGCAGCCGGGTCAGTATTTGCCCGATCAACAGTTCTATATTGAAACGAGCTGCATGCCCACGATGCGGGTGGTTTCCACCGAAAAGCCGTACCGGGTTACCTATCGCTATCAGGGCGAGCAACGCCATGCGCTCATGAAATATTATCCCGGAGACCGCATTACGCTGAACGCCTCGGGGTGGCCGGTCAACGAACTGCCCCCGTAGCGCGGCGGCCGGTTCAATAGGCGATTACTTTGGCCTGGCTGGGTTGCAGCAGCGCTCCGAAGGTGTTGCCTTTGTTGGACTTGGCCGAATCCAGCTGACGCACAGCGGGTTTGCCCTGAA
Organism: Burkholderiaceae bacterium; assembly: GCA_050252075.1. Taxonomy (GTDB): domain Bacteria; phylum Pseudomonadota; class Gammaproteobacteria; order Burkholderiales; family Burkholderiaceae_B; genus JAAYGT01. Next base: position 17,926 of record JBFWLP010000011.1, read on the forward strand.
ACGACACCTTGAAACTGGCAGTGACGAATTCGCACTCGCCCATCACCGACCCCGATACAACGCCTCCGGCGACCCCGGCGGTGTCGCCCATGCTGGCCGAAATTTTCGATGCTTTGGTCAGGGCGGGCGAGCCGCTGACCAGCACCTTGAGCGCCGTGGGATTGGCCAAGGTGGTTTGTGCGGTGTTGGGATAGGGAATGGGCACCGGTGGCCCGGGCGGCGCCGGCGTTTTGCAGACATCGGGTACGCACATGGCCTGGCCCGACTGAATAGTGGCGACGAACATTCGGATTACCCCAGATCGATTTTTTGACCGTCGAGTTTGACCATACCTTGCGCGGTGTGGGAAATGTGCTGCGCCTGAATGCGATGGTGCCCGTCGACGGCCACTTTTACACGGCCCGCCCGGGTTTCATCGAGTTTTTCAGTGTGCCGCAGGCTTTCCACACTGCGTTGCCACAGGCGCCCCACGCGTGATGACAGCGTTTTCGCGGTGATTGCCACGTGAACGGCATACGACTCCATTGAGTCGAACCAGCCGGTCCAGCGCCGTATGCGCGTGGTGGCCGTCAGTGCCGTTACATTCAGCTCCTGGGTTGACAGGTCTATCCCTTGTTTGCCGGCAACACGCACGTGGTCGGCATGAATATGCAGTTGCCCGCCGGTGTCGTGAAGGCAGGAACCGCCGGGTAGCCGCACGCTTCCTTCCTGCCCGGCGGTGCGGTTCAGCACCGCCAGAATATAGGCCGGATGCTGCGCTGTGTGGCGCGCAAGAAGCACCGTGTCGCCGATGACCGGTTCGATCAGGCAGCTCAGGGCTGGTATTGCCTGCGGGGTCTGGGCGTCGCTTAGCAGAAACTGCTCACCGGCCATCCCCAGTATCGTGGCGCAACACAACGTGGTGGAGTTGCTTTCCGGTGCGGTGGGAAGAGGGTAGACGTTGGATGTCATGGGTAAGTTCCTTGCGCGTTGCCACCGGGGTCAGGTTGACGCGGGCGGTTGCCAGTTCTCGGCTTTCTGGCGCGCCGGGTCTGTGCGTTGGGTTTCGCTGAATTGTGCGCCATCCCACAGTGTCTTTTCCTCGCTGACGCCATGCAGATTGCATAAATGAAACGATACGTTGCGCAGACTCGCGCCATTCAGATTGGCGTGGGACATGTCGCTGAATTCGATGCGGCCGTTATCCCATACGGCATCGCCGGCGCTCACCCCCACCATGGGGGTAAGGGAAAAGAAGGCGTTGGTTGCTCGCGAGCGCCCCAGTTTGGCGTGCGAAAGATCGCTCATTTCAATACGGGCATTGGAGAAGTCGGCGCCGGTGAGATCGGCGATGACCCAACTGACGCTGTTTGCCTGGATCTGGCTGAAATTCGCACCTTTCAGACTGGCCTGGCCAAACTGGGTTTGCGCCAGTTGCATGCCGGAAAAATCGGCATTGTCCAGCGTGGATTCGGCAAACAGGGTTAGGGTGAGATCGCAGCCCACGAAGGACAGCCCCGTTAAGTTGGCCTGCGAAAACATGGCCTGATTCATATTGTTATTGCCCAGTTGCGCTTTGCTCAGGTCGCAAGAGGTGACCAGAAACCGCGTAAGGTTCGCGTCAAGGAAGCGGGCACCGTCGGCGGTGCAGTTCAGCAGGCTGGTGCAGTTGAACACGCCCTTGTCAAAGACAGCCTGATCCAGAACGCAGGCATCCACCGTGGCGGCGGACCAATCACATTGTGTGTTGTCGCTGGCAGTGAAATCGCATTTCGCCACGTTGGCGTTCGTCAGGTTGCACTGGGTGAGTGTCGCCTTCTGGAACACTGACTGCACGATCGTGGCCCCCACCAGCAAGGCGCCGTTCAGCGTGGCTTGCGAGAAATCGCAGGCCTCGATGTCGGCCTCGCAAAAATTGGCGCCGGATAAATCTGCGCCGCGGAAATTCACGTTTCGAAAGCGCAGTCCGGAAAAGTCGGTGGCGGCCAGCGATGTGTTCTCAAGGTTGGCGTTTTCCAGAACGCCGTCGATTATTTGCGGAAGAGAGTCTGCCATCGGAGTACCTTTGATCAGTTACGGGACGCCTTGGGGTCAAGTGCGGTTTTTTCCAGCACGGCACCGTCAAGGTGCACACCTTGCAACACCGTATCAACGAATGTCGCGCCGTACAGGTTGGTGTTCTCCAGCCAGGCGCCGGTTAAGTTGGCCTGCATGAACGAGGCCTGCAACAGGTTGGTGTGGCTCAGGTTGGCGCGGGTCAGGTCGGCGCGGTCGAAACTGGCGCCAGAAGCATCGGCACCCGTCATGATCACCCCCTTCATGACGGCATCGGAAAAGTCGCCTGCCATGGCTTTGACGGCGGTGAGGGTGGCGTTTTCGAGTGAAGCACCCATCCAGCTGCATTGTTCCAGGTTGGCGCCGTCCAGGCGGGTACTGTGCAGGCGGGTGCCCAACCCCGCCTGGCTGCCTTGAAGGTTGCTGCGGGTCAGGTCGGCCTGCTCAAGGTTTGCCAAGCCCAGGTTAAGGCTCGCGGCACTTGCTTTGCTAAGGATGGCCGCCTTCAGGCTGGCGCCGGCGGCATTGGCTTTTTCAAGCGCCGCGCCCGACAGGTCGGCACCGTCAAGGTTGGCGTTGTCAAACTGGGCGGCCGGAGCCTGGATGCCGGCGGCACTGACCCTGCTCATCCAGGCCTGACTGAACAGGGTGCCTGCCGCCTGTGCACCATCCAGCCGCGCATCGGAGAAATTGCCGCCGGTGAAGTCGCTGGCGTTCAGTACGGCGGCGCTCAGATTTGCGCCGCAAAACGAGATGTCATTCGCACTGCAGTTGGCCAATTGCGCACCGCTCAGGTCGGCACCATCGAAGCGGGCGTTGTTCAGATAGGCACCGTTCAGACGGGCGTCGCGCAGCTGGGCCCCGCTGAAGTTTGCGTGCAGCAACAGGGCGCCTTCAAAATTCATGCCGCTCAGATTCAGGCCGGCCAGATTGGCATGGGAAAGGTCCAGCCCGGCACAGTCGCCCTGGCTGGACTGCCGGGCCAGCACTTGCTGACGCCCTCCGGCCGCCAGGGCCGGGTCATCAAGAAGGGGGCCGGCCGGCGGAGCCTGCACAGGCGCATAGGCTGCCGGTTCGGGCACCAGGTATGCCGGGGGCAAGGCGTCGTTCTGGGAATGGTCGGACGGTGGTGCCTGTTGTGCGTTGGTGTCGGCGGACGGCGCACTCAGATCATGCATCAGGCGCTCTATGTCTTCAAAGAAGCCGGCCAGTGATCCGCCGCTAAAGCGTATGGACTGGGCCAGCTGACGCGTAGCCGGGTTTTGGTCAAGCCGGGCCAGCAGGGCGGGTTCATCGAGCCCGGTGTCATTCAGCGTTTGGTTGAACAGTTCGCGCTGCCGGCGCAGTTGCTGGAGCAGTTCGGGCACCGACATGCCCATCAGTGCCGCCGTGTCGGTTACCGGCGATTCCGTTGAGGTTTCCTGGGCAATGATTTTGCCAAGGGCTTGCAGACACTGTTGCAGATAATACTCGACGGGTTGGCCCGATGAGCCGGGGGCCTCGAGCGCCCCCAGGACGGCGCCGACATCGCGGGCTTCGGGGTGCTGAACCGGCAGAAGCCCGCGGTAGATCGCCAGGCCCAGGCCGGTATCGGGCAAAAGCCAGACGGTGTCCAGGTTGACGTTGAGTTCGTGGAAATTGGCCCGTTGTCCGGAGGCATCGAGCTGGTGGGCAAACAGCCGTACGCGATGCTGCGGTACCCTGCCCAGCAGATCCGGCTTGCCCGGGTGCATATTACGTATTTCAACGGCTTCCCCGCCGGTCCAGAAACCGTCCAGTTGCTGGTCGGGTGGGGCGGCCTGAAAGAACCGGGCATCGGTGTCCAGCGGCAGATGCGGCCAGCGTTCGTTCTTCCAGCGGGATTCAAAACGGCCAAGCAAGCTCGCGCGTTGCGGCCAGGTGGACGGGTAGGGGCCGAATCCGGCGGGAGCGGGGCAGTCAGACGGCGAGAGCATCAGATGGTCTGGATCCTCGACGTTGGGTACGGCTTTGCCAATGGGGTTATGGGCGATGTGCTCGCCGCCGAAGGCGAAGGGCCAGCCGAGCGGCTGTGCCGAAAACGGCGCCGGCGCCGAAAGACGCCCGCCCGCCGCGGCAGTGCGGTCGCCGAAGACGGCCAAGCGCTTTTTTAAAGGGCCGACAGCAATACTGGCCGACACGGGCTGGCCGGTATGGCCGGGGGGCGGATAGCAGGCGCCGGCGGCAAGAAACTCGCCGCGCACTTTGGGCCACCCTTCATCGAGCACGGTGTCTTTGCCCAGCGTAGCCGACACGATATCCCACAAGGAGCCCTGCAGGTCGGGCAGAGCGGTTGCCTGGGTTTCCAGGGAGAAGGGTACCAGCAGACCCACGGACAGGCAGAATCGCCCTTGTGCCGGGCTGTAGACCCGATGGATGAATTCGGTGTCGGCGGGTTTGAGAAAACGGGGACCGGTGGTCATGCTGAACCGCTTTGAACTGCTGTGCTCAGGGCCTTGGCGGTTTCACGCAACTGAATGATCTGTTTCTGCAAAGTTTGGGCCACCTGTCGTTGCTTCTGATTGGCGGCTCGTAAATTCTTGTTGATACGCATTTGTGTGTCTTGTTTTTGTTGCAGCTGGGTAAGGTTAGCAATGGCTTTTTGAATATCGGGAGAAGACAGCACCGGCGCGCCGGGCGACGTGACCTTGAAGTCGGCGTTCATGCTGAACCCGCTGGCATCGATTTTCAGGGTGTTGCTGCCGAAGGTGAGCTTCAGGCTTTGTGCGCTGGTCTCGACATTGGTTCCGCCGGTAGCCAGCGAGCCTTTGCTGCTGCTTAAGGACACCAGCGACGACCCGGCGCCGCTTCCGCCCAGAAGTTGTGCGGAATCGCTTTTGAGGGTGAGTGCGCTGTTGCCGTCGTGCTCCAGCAAGGAGGTGGTGCTGTCAATTGACAGACGTGCCGGCTGCGGGTTGCCGTCGCCATCGGTGACTTGTATCTGGTGGGACTGGGCACCCAACTGAACCGCCGTGTCGGCACCTCCGGCCGGCTTCAGCAGTGCCACAGCCAGGGTTTGGGCGGCCACCGAAATGGTGCCGTCCTTACCCAGGGTAAGCCGTGATCCACCGTCGGCCTGGCTGCCCGCCGAGCCGGTGAAGCCCACGATGCTCTGGCTCTTTCCGCCTTTCTGGTAGGTCAGGTCTTTGCCGGCCGTACCCAGGTCGATACCGTTGTCGTCCAGCTTCACACCGGCGGACACAATGTTCACGCCGTTTTCAACTCGGCTGCCCAGAAACAGGCCGCTGGCGGCATCCATGGTAAGGGCGGCGGTGGGTTTACTGTTTTCACTGAAGCTTTTGGTGCGGCCCATGAATACCATGATCACGCCGGCCAGTGCGGACACAATGGTGAAAATGGACGCCACGGCCGATAACGGAAAGCTGTTCTTTTCCGAGAAATACACCTCGTTCACTTCTTCGGACTTGGTGCTCTGGATAACCGTGGCATAGGTGGCCATGGAAACGGCCAATGCGGCCTGGACCACCACCAGAACATTCATGGCCGTACGAACCCGCCCCATGGTAAGACGGCTGGCCGCATCGGCCCCGACCGTGCCGGCGTAACTGTCCTGGTAGTTGAAGTCGCCGGAGGACGAGAGATTCCAGCTGTTGCCCTTGGAGTATTTCAGGTCGTCGCCGAAGGAGGCAGACAGCTTTCCGGCAATGGCTATTTCGGTCGAGAGGGCGATGGAAAGCGAGCTGTCGATGCCCACGTGTACCGATGTTTTCACACCGTAACTGACGGCCAGGTCGCGATCGGCGCTGACCGACGTTTTCCCGCCGCCGTACCATTCCCATGCCTCGCCTTTTGAAACTTGCGCAATGCCTTGTCTAACGGATTCAGCCATGGTGCCTGCCTCGCTGGGTTAACTATTAAACGTTTGAAATTACGTCGGTGGGGTTCGATGTGGCGGGCGTGACGTCGTGCCCGGAAATGGGAAAACTGCCGATATAAACGCAGGATCCAGCCACAGGAGAATACATGGTAACCCCTTCCTTGCCCGGACGGTCAACCAGGCTCATGACGTTGCCGGACGTAGTACGCACCGCATTCACTGCCGAGTTGAAATTACGGATAATGTTCTGGTTTTCCGAGTTGGGGACGGCGCCCAGGATGATGGGCTGGTCGGGGTCGCCCGCCGTGAATCCGATCAACACCTCGGTGCCTTTGAGCAATGGAAAATGCAGGCCTTCGTGCTTGCCGGCATAGGGGGTGGCCATGCGCAGCCACGACGACCCCTTATTGGCGGATTTACTGGAGTAATCGTACATAAGCTGTACCTTGTACTGGCCGTATTCGTTCAGTTCGGCCAGTTCGCCGTCGCCCTCGGCGTCGATGACGGCGCTCAGGAAGCCGGCAATGACCGGGCGCGGGGTGGTTCGCTGTGCCCGAAACTGGCGCGACGACGGAATGGCCTGAAACCGGGCCCGATACAACGATCCCTGCTCATCGTCGTTATACCGGGTGTTCTGGCCGGCCAGCACCACCCCGGTTTGCGATCCCTCGTGCCGGATGGTGGTGACCAGGTAGCTCTGGTTGTAGCTGTCGCGAAAATGGTGGGTCAGATCGAGCGGGTACCCTGAACGCAATCCTATGGCGGGAGCCTCGCCGTCGAAGACTGTCTGCTGCCACGCCAGTTCTTCCGCGCGTACTTTAGCCAGTCGCTGGGCATCGGCTTCCTGGCGCAAATTGTCGCCGTAGAACATGACATTTCCCCGGCTGCCGCCTTGAACGTCTTGCTCCGCTTTCAGGTTGTCACCCAGACTGGCCTTGCGGAAATTGAAATCCTGCACCAGCACCTTGGCCGGCTGGTGGGTACGGCGGCATGTGAATGAGGTGATGCAGGAGTCCTGGCGATCGGTCTGCACGTTCTCTGGGGGGGTATAGCGCAAATTGATCGCCTGGGCGGGCTGGGCTTCCCGGTAGTCGAGGATGGTGAGTACTTCACCTGTGGCGCTTTTCGATTCGTGGTCGAAATAGAAATACAGGCCTTCTTGTTCCATCCAGCGGGCAATAAAATTCAGATCGGTTTCCTGATACTGGCAGGTGAAACTGCGTTGCCGGTACTGGCCGGGATCTTTCACCAGGATTCGGTAGTCGGGCCCCTTCAGGCCGTTGCGTTCGAGCAGGGTGCCGATAATTTCCGGAATGGTTTGCTCGTCAAGGTAAACGTCGTTGATGCGGTTCAGGCCCAGACGCCACACCCGCGGCACCAGCACGACCCGGTAAAAGGCATAGTCGTCAACCTGCCCGAGCTGTTCACATTCGGCCAGCATGCCATGGTACGGTACAGAGCGGCTGTGATCGCGCGACCAGAGCCGAAACACAGCCGTCGAATTCACCAGCTTGTCCAGATCGATGGCATTGTCGTCGGATACCAGCGTGATGTCGAAACGAAAGAGCCGGGAAATCCCTTCTTCGCCTTCGAAGCGGACAACATTGAACGTGGTGTCGTCGTTGTTGTCCAGCTGGAAAGTAAACAACATTTCATGATCAGCGGTTGTAGCCATTGCCGAGTACCCTTTTCAGTGCGGCCGTTGCCTACAGCGAGTAGGCTAAAGAGGCCTGATGATCGGTGCCGCTGTGCACCAGCCATGAGTCGCGACCCAGGCCGGTCCAGTGCGTTTGCCCCAATTGCATCGGTTGTACCGCCCCGGCTTTCAGTTTCAGCTCGATGCGAACATCGACCGGGTCGAGCAAATAATAGCGGACGATGAATTCAAGTTTCTTAAACTCGGATTCGCCCGGTAACAACGTAAGAAACAAGGTTTGATCAACATCGTGAATGCGGATGGTCAAATTGCTGCTGCGGCTGCGAATCGCCACCCCCAGATGCGCATCTTCTCCGAGCTGGTGCGCCTGAATACCCAGATGGCATTGCTGATCGACCGGTATGGGCTGCCAGCGTTCGTCTTGCTGAACGATTTCAACCCGGGTGGCCGGATACAGGGCGGCAATGATGGTTTGCAAGCCCATGGCCGAGCGTGGAAGCTGGCTGAACAGGCCGGCAAAACGCAATAAATGCTCGAAGCCCGGCCGGTTCAAATGCTTGAGCGGCTGATTGATCCCCACAAAGGTGTGGAATATTTCAAGCAGCCGCTTGTCGTCGAACTCTTTGATGCGAATGTGCGCACGCGACTTGAGCCAGGCCCGGAAAAACAGCGGGTAGATGGTCTGGCTGATAATGTCCAGAAAATCGCGATTGCTATGACGGCCCTCGTGAAATTCGTCGAGCAAATCTTCGGAATAGAAGTTTGGCAGGGGCGATGTAACCCCGTAGAGCCCCAGAAAATTTGCCGTGAGCCGGTACTTTCCTGCGTCGGTCTCCCGGATATTGCTCAGGTCGGTGCCGGGGAAATGCAGGTTTATATTGGGCCGAACGTTAATTTCGGCCTGGCCGTCGCCCTGCGCCGGCGTAAGCAGGCGCAACAAGCGGTATGCCTGAAAGAAAGAAAAGCGCTCCCCTTGCGAGAGCAGCCTGTCTTTCATAGCAGCAACTTTTGTCCCATCCGAATTGGCCATTTAAACTCTGTTCCGGTATTTTTGTCGTGTATTTCAAACCGCGTGTAGGAATTGACACCGGCATAGCAGGAAAGAAAACGGTCGAGCACGCAGCCCCACAGATACAGCACCCCCGGGCTGGCCCAGTTCTTTTCCTCGCACACCAGCACAATGTGCTGGCCCTGCATCATGGTGCCGCGCACCAGGCGCATTTCCCGTGTGACTTTCAGATCGGCGATACCGTCAATCTGGCGCTCGTTGGCGCTGCGTACCGCGCGATCATGGGTGCAGGTACTGTTATACAACCGCAAGATGGCCCGCAGGTTTTCGGCATCGGACAACGACAGCAGATTCAGAGTGGTGTGGCTGATGACGTCCCATAGCAGTTTCTCGCCGCTGGGCGGGTCGATGGACGCCGTAACGGGCGTGATGTTCCGGAAGGAAAACCGTTCGGGTGACGAGCTGGTGGGACGGGAGATATCGCCCAGCTTCAGGTTCTCGGGCAAGTACCGGTTGGTGCAGGTAAGGCTTAACGACAAGGTTTCGCTGGCAGGCGTGTCGTTGGGGCCGTAAACTACGGAAATATAGGTGTCGATCGATTCGCCTACCAGCGACGGGCGTACCGACGCACGGTAACTGGCCTGCGCCACATTGCCCGAGTGGGTGAGCAACGAGAAAGGTACGTATTCCTTGTTCTGGGCTCCGCCCTGAACATATCCGCTTACGGTGTCGATGGAGTAGATCTGGTACTGGGTTTTGTGGGCACCGCTGGGCGACACCAGATATTCCGACATTTCATGCGTCAGATTGATGGGTTCGGCCTCGTAGCGGAATAAATTCACGACGGGCGCCACATTAAGGGCGAAATGCCGGGACGAAACCTCGGGCAGAGCCACCGTGGATTTATAAAAAACAATATCGACCTGAAACCGGGTGCCTTGCAGCACGCCTTTTCCCATGGCCAGGTCGGGCAGTTCGAAGAACAGGAACTTTTCCGGGAAAAACAAGAGCTCCTGCAGCCAGCCAAAGGCCGGAAAGGCATTGTCGGGGTAAGGCAGCAGCGGTTCATCGAACGCCGGAAAAGTGACCCGGCCGGGCAGGACGACCTGGTTGCCCTGTGCGTCGCCCAGCTGTATGGATTTGATCTGGCTGCCCAGCAGCATGAACAGGTTTGCCGCCACCGCCTGATCCTGTGCCAGAAACAGGCGCAAGCGGCCCGGCAGCACCAGACCCTGCGCGTCTTCCATGCCGGTGAACTGCAGGCGCAACCGATGATTGCCGTCGGTCAACTGTTCGGTGGAGGCCGCTGTAAGGCTGACCGGGTGGGCCTGAACGTCGGCCGTGGTTTGGAACCGGCACGACACCCCCTCAACGGGAGAGGCGCCGATTTCAGTACCTGCCGGAATAAGCGCCGTATCGGGAATGACGGTTTTGGGCGAGAACTCGACCAGCGAGGCGGCCGGCAGCGGCCGTAAAAACTGCGGCACCAGAATACTGGCCAGTTCCTGGACAATTTCAGGGAACTCGTCGTCCAGTTTCTGAAGTGTGAGGCCGTTTAAAAAGGCCACGCCCTCCAGCAAACGCTCGACATCGGGATCTGTCGATACCGCCCCCAGCATGGGGGCGACCGCCGGGTTGGCCTGAGCAAACTCAAGTGAATTGGCGCGCAGACGAGCGAGTTCAGTGGTGTAAAACCGGTTAAAACTAGTAGCCATGGCTGATCGACATGCGTTGCGCCGTGCGCAGAAATGATATCCGTTCAATACTGCATTATCCGTGCAACAGGTGTCAAGGAGAATGCCCCACTGCTTCACCGTGGCGTGCGGTGCTATGATTCAGACCATTGTCGGCCTGTCTTGGTTCCCGAAGACTTATGGATAAAATCCGTTTGCTTGAACGACTTTCTGCTGTCGAGGAGCCGCGTTTGGTGGCGGGCGTGCCCGCCGACACGCAGTTGCGCCAGTCGATCGTTAACCATTTGCGGCGGTTGCTGAACACCCGGTCGGGGTCGGTTCCCATCGATCCGCATTACGGCATGCCCGACATGAGCAATATTGCCGGCTCGTTCGCCCTGGGAACTGCCGAATCGCTGTCTGAAGCCATTGTTCGCCAGATTGCCCGCTATGAGCCCCGCTTGAAGAATCCCCGCATTACGGTGGAAGACGAAAAGCGCGATGTGATCACATTGCGCTTCGAGCTGAGCGGGCGCATTTCGTCGTCGCGGGCCGATGGCGGTGACCAGAATTTTTCCATGACCGTACGTATCAATGCGGCGGGCCAGGTATTTATCGATCCGAAAACGGATCACTAGTGCCGGCGCGGCCAGACGCCGTGTGCCGACCCGGTGCCGTCAGGCGACTCGCCGCGGAGCCACCACAGACAGCACCAGTTTGATGGTGTACAAAACCAGCAAGCTTCCGGCCATGTCGCCAAAGAACATGACGCCCATGCTTTGCCACGGGTAAGGAAACCGGGAAAGCGGCAAAAACCAGGCATGATGCAACAACACATTGGCCAGCGCATAGCCCGCGCAGCATATCAGTAAACGCCTGGACGTCAGGTTGGCCAGGGAGCCACCCTGGAAATTGAAACGATAAACTGCAAATCTGTAAATAATGTAAGGGGCCATCGCGCTGGATACCGCTCCCGCAATTGAACTGATAGAATCGCCGGGGAAATAATAGAAGCTGGAAGCCAGCAGCGACGCAATGAATATGCCCAAGGCACCGGCAGCGCCGAACAGCAGGGTACTTAGTAACCGTATACCGGCAGGCAGGTAAACCCAGTTCACGCCACGTATGAATTCGGATTGTGTAAAAAGCCACTCGTTCAGGGCGAGCATCAGCAGATAGACCACGCTTGTGATGGCGGTGGCGCCCAAGAAGAAACGAGTCGGACCCATGCGTGGGAAAACCTTTTTCAAACTAACTGACATTCCCTAACTTGTGTTTGAAGGGAAACAACGATGAGCCGTAAACAGCGTCCCGCCGATATTTATATGCGCTTTCTGCAACTTTCAGAGGCGATCCGTGGCTTGCCTTCCTTGCCGCCGCTGGATCCTCTGGAAGAGCGTATTCTGGCATTGGTTGCACGTGCCGGGCAAGCGTCAGAGCGTTTGTCGGTGCGCGACATGATGGCGATCGATACATTGGGGTCGCCCGCCACCATCCATGGCCGCCTGAAGTCGATGCGCGCAAAAGGCTGGCTAACCCTGGTGGACACCGAAGATGCGCGCCGCAAGCAAGTGGCGCTGACTCCTGCCGCATGGAAGTATTTCGACAAGCTGTCCCGGTGCATGGTGCAGGCAACCCAAGAGGTATAGCGGGCTGCGGCGTGGGGGAACGCCCCTGAGTTTTTTGGCAAGGTCAGCGCAAAAACTTCGCCTTGATCTGTGCCGGTAATTCAAAAGACGCCACCTGTTCGTTCGTCAGACCTCTTGTTGCTGTGTGTGGCATACAAATGATCGAGGCATTCTTGAACGATTGAACATGCATTCTAAAGCGTGTGCCTGCATTATTTGTCGTTGCGGCAAATATCTCGGTCGGTTTTCCGGGGCGGGGGCCAAGAATTGTTTCAACACGCTCGCGAAGCCTGATATCGTTCAGGGCTTCAATTAAATCCCTGCCAATAAAAATGATTAATGAGGGTTGCCTATTTGCAATAAGGCCAAGAATGCCGTCGGCGTCGTTAACCAAAGCCTCAAGGCCAACCTTTTCGTGGCTGCTGACACTGCGTGATTGCGTGTCTAACCAGTTTGTTTGCCAGAACGAACGCTCCAGGGCACCTTCCCTGCCAGGTTGGGTTTCAAGATGGATCCCCCAGCTTGCGAGCCAGCTCAGGATTCGGGAGCGATAACGACTGTTATTGACGGTGGCGTCCGAAAAAAAGGACAAAGGCTCAGCCTCTTGTGTGATGCCCTGGGCATCCATGGCTTCTTCCTTATCGGAATATCCGTAATTAATTCCGCAAACCATAATGCCGCCGTTCAGGTTTTCTGGATAATCTTTGGTTATCACCTGGTGTGAGCTCATTGTGTACCGTTGCTGAATTGATTGTGGAAGATAGTCATAATGAGTACGCGTAGTCATATAGGGCAGAGCGTCTCTTGATGTGCCGGTCACTTCCCGATACAAAAACTGGAAAAAATCTCGCCCAGCAAATCGTCACTGGTGAATTCGCCGGTAATGCTGGTCAGCGCGTCGTGGGCAAGCCGCAACTCTTCGGCGAACAGATCCAGAACCTGATCGTTGTGAGCGGCGTGGCCGTCGGCCAGCGACAGGTGGCGGGCGGTGGTTTCAAGCGCGAGCAAATGCCGTTCGCGGGCCAGCCACGGCGACTCACTGCCCGGCTGCCATCCGGCAATTTCCAGTAGCCGGTTGCGCAGCGTGTCCAGGCCTTCGCCGGTTTTTGCAGAAAGCCATAAGGTCTGTTCAACGCCGTTGCCGGCGCCGGATGCTGCGGGGGGAAGGCGGCCTTCGGGCAGCAAATCGGTTTTGTTGAAAACTTTCAGTACGGGTGTTGCGGCGGGCAGGCGGGCGGTAATCGCCGTATCTAGCACCTGCCCGGTCTGGCGCGCATCTTGCAGGTGCACGATGACATCGGCCTGTTCAATGGCTTGCCAGCTGCGGGCAATGCCCATGCTTTCCACGGTGTCGTCGGTTTCACGCAGCCCGGCGGTGTCCACAATGTGCAGCGGTACGCCCTGAATATGGATTTGCTGCACGACTTTGTCGCGGGTGGTGCCGGCAATGGGGGTGACAATGGCGATGTCGTCGCCGGCCAGGGCGTTGAGCAGGCTGGATTTGCCGACATTGGGCTGGCCGGCCAGCACCACATGTAGCCCTTCACGCAAAATACGCCCTTGCCGGGCGCGGCGGGTAAGGTCTTCCAGCTGCCGGCGAATGTCGGCCAGGGTGGCGCGGGCCTGGTATTTTTCCAGGAAATCAATTTCTTCCTCGGGAAAGTCGAGGGTGGCTTCCACCAGCATGCGCAGGTGAATGATGCGGTCGGCCAGGCCATTGACCTGTTCCGAGAACGCGCCGCTCAGGGATGCCATGGCGCTGCGCGCAGCGGCTTCCGATGAGGCGTTGATCAGGTCGGAAACGGCTTCGGCCTGGGCCAGATCGAGCCTGTCGTTCAGGAAGGCACGCTGGGTGAACTCGCCAGGTTCGGCGTGGCGCAGCCCGTACTTTTCACCGACGCGCAGGCAATGGGCCACCAAACGGCGCAGCACGGCCGGGCCGCCGTGGCCTTGCAGTTCCAGTACGTCTTCACCGGTGTAGGAATTCGGCCCCTGGAAGAATAGAACGATGCCGGCGTCAATGATGTCGCCTTCCCCGTCTTTAAAGGGCAAATAATGGGCGTGACGCGGCTTGAGCGGCGTGTCGAACAGGTCGTTCACCAGCGAACCCAGACGGCGTCCGGAAATGCGAACCACACCGATGCCGCCGCGGCCGGGCGCGGTGGCAATGGCAACAATGGGGTCAGAGTACGAAACAGGGGGCATGGAAGACTTAAAGCGATGCGAAAGCGTCGATGGCGCGCTGGCGGCTGGTTTTCAGGTCGACGATGGGTTCCGGATAGCCGGTCTGCCGGCGTTCGGCAGGGGATGGATCATGAAGGGTGCGGGCGTCCAGTTTACCCAGTTCCGGTACCCAATGCCGAATGTAGTCGCCGCGCGGATCAAACTTCTGCGATTGGCTGACGGGGTTGAAAATACGGAAATAAGGCGCGGCATCGGCTCCGGTGGATGCCGACCACTGCCAACCACCGTTGTTCGACGCGAAATCGCCGTCGACCAGATGTTGCATGAAGAAGGCCTCGCCCACACGCCAGTCAATCAGCAGATTCTTGGTCAGGAACATGGCGGTGATCATGCGCACACGGTTATGCATCCATCCCGTGTGTACGAGTTGCCGCATGCCGGCATCGACAATAGGTATACCGGTGCGGCCCTGTTGCCAGGCTTGCAGCTGCCCGGCGTCGCTGCGCCAGGGAACGGCCTCGGTTTCCGGCTTCATGGCACGCCCTTTGGACAGGTCAGGAAAGCCGTGCATCAGGTGGCGATAAAACTCGCGCCAGAGCAATTCGGTGATCCAGACGGTAATACCTTTCGCACCGGAATCCAGCTCGCCGTGATTCGCCGTCAGGGCGGCGTGCAGGCATTGGCGCACAGATAACACGCCGGCGGCCAGATAGGGTGAAAGGGCGCTGGTTCCCGGCTGGTCGGGAAAATCGCGCGTTTCGTGGTAGCGGTGCGCGCGCTCATGCACGAAGGCATGCAGGCGCTGCTGCGCATGCGCTTCATCGGCCGGCCACCGCGATTCCCGGTCGTGGGGAAGCGCGGAATGGTCGGGGGCGGGGAAATTGAGTGGCGACGCGGCTAGCGCCGCCGCACTGTCCGCCGACGGCGCCGGCAGGGGTGCAAGGTTTGCTCCGCGAAGCTGTTGCCGGCATTGTTTGGCAAACGGAGTGAAAACGCGGTAGGTATCACCACTACCTGTCTTTACGGAGCCCACGGGCAGCAGCGTGTCGTCGTTGCTGCCCGTCAGGGCAATACCGTTTTCCTTCAACAGGCGAAACGACGCGCGGTCACGGGTGCGCTCGTTGGCGCCGTGTTCACGATTGCAATACACCGCTTGCGCCTGGTGGGTCTGGCAGTAACGCAGCAGGGCCTGGGGCACCTGGGCCCAGTGGTCGACCACCAGAACATCGAGCGGAATACCCCGTTGGGCAAGCTGTGTTTGCAGCGCAAGCAGCGCACGCCGCCAGAAATCGATCTTGACGGGAGCGTCGTTGTGATCCTGCCATTGCCCCGGCGATGCGATGAATAGCCCCCGCGTTGCGCCCTGGCTGACCGCAGCCGTGAGCGCAGTGTTGTCATGCACGCGCAAATCGGTGCGGAACCAGCAAATATTCATGGCTTAATACGCGGCGCTGTAGATATCGAAGGCGTCGTCTTCGGTGACCTCGCGGGGGTTGTTGCCCAACAGCCGTGTTTGCTTCATGGCTTCGCGGGCCATAAGCCGCAAATCCACTTCCTGAACGCCAACTTCACGCAGCCGGCGCTCAATACCGGTTTCGGCCGACACCAGATCGAAAAAGCCGATCAGGGCATCGGTGCGTTCGGTGTCGGATCCGACGGCTCCGGGCAGCACAACATTGGCGAGCTCGGCATACAGCGGCGCGGCCGCCGGCGCGTTAAAGCGCATAACATGGGGAAGCACCAGCGCGTTGGATAACCCGTGGGCCACATGAAAAATGCCGCCGACGGGATAGGCAAGTGCGTGCACGGCCGCCACCGGCGCATTGGAAAACGCCTGGCCCGCCAGCATGGCGCCCACCAGCATGGCTTCGCGGGCGGCCAGGTTCTTGCCGTTTTCGCACGCCGACAGAATATTGGCTGACAGGAGTTGCAAGGCTTTCACGGCCAGGGTGTCGGACAGCGGATTCTTCAGATGCCTGGACGTGTAGGCTTCCAGCGCATGAACCATGGCGTCGATGCCGGTGGCAGCCGTGGCTTTGGGAGGCAGGCCCAGAGTGAGCCGGGCGTCGAGAATGGCCATGTCGGCGTACAGAACGGGCGAGACGACACCCGCTTTGGTGGTTTCGCCGGTCGTGACGATGGAAATGGGCGTAACTTCGGAGCCCGTTCCGGCGGTGGTGGGCAGTTGCACCAGGGGCAAGCGTGGCCCGGTGACGTTGCCGATGCCGTACATTTGGTCCAGGGGTTGCTCTGACCCCAGAAGGACGGCCAGCAGTTTGGCCACATCCATGGACGACCCGCCGCCCAGCCCGACAATGATTTCGGCCCCGAAGGTGCGCGCATTTTCGGTGGCACTCAAAATGACGTGATCAGGGGGGTCGGCAACGACATTGTCGATGATGTGCACATGCCAGCCGTGGGTTTGCAGATTGGCCAGCGCCGAATCGAGCAGACCGCTTTCGTGAAGAAAGCGGTCAGTGACCAGGCATAGCCGGGAATAATTGAAATGCTGGCGCAGTAGCTCGCCCAGGCGCGATGCTGCACCCGATTCGATGCGTAGGTGAGATACCGTGCGAAAGTCGAAACCGTTCATTGCCTGTCAATCCTTCGTAAATAGCGGGCGACCGGATACGCCGGTTGCGGGTTAAACGCCCATATACCCTTGCAGCGACTCACGCTGCTGTTCAAGTTCGTGCGACGAGCCCGACCAAACGATACGGCCTTTTTCGACGATGTAGTGGCGGTCGGCTAACGGTAACAAGGAATTCAGGTTTTTGTCGATACACAGAATGGCCAGCCCGCTTTGTTTCAGGTGGGCAAGGCATTGCCATATTTCGGCGCGAATCAGCGGGGCCAGGCCTTCGGTGGCTTCGTCCAGAATGAGCAGCCGGGGATTGGTCATGAGTGCGCGGCCAATGGCCAGCATTTGCTGTTCTCCACCCGACAAGGTGGATCCGGCATTGCCGGCGCGCTCTTTGAGCCGCGGGAAAAGCCGGTACACGGCGGCCAGGTTCCAGGGCGATGTGCCCCCCGACCGGTTGTGGGCGGTGGCCACCAGATTCTCGTGCACTGTGAGCGTGGGAAAGATCTGGCGCCCCTCGGGCACCAGGCCGATACCCGCCCGGGCGATGCGGTACGAGGGCCATCGGGTGATGGCCGAGCCGCAAAGCGTTATGCCGCCGGCGGTGGGCGTTAACAGCCCCATCAGGCATTTGACGGTGGTGGATTTTCCCATGCCGTTGCGGCCCAGCAAGGTAATGAATTGCCCTTCGGCAACGCTAAACGACACGCCAAACAGCACCTGGCTGGTACCGTAGGCGGCATGCAGATCGCGAACGGAAAGAAGGTCCTGAGCCACTAGCTGTCGTCTCCCAGGTAAGCGGCCCTGACGTGGGGGTCATTGCGTATGGCGTCGACCGGGCCGGTAGCAATGCGCCGGCCGTACACCAGCACTGTGATCTGGTCGGCCAATGCAAATACGGCATCCATGTCGTGCTCCACAAGAACCAGGGTGTACTCCCCTTTCAGGCGTTGCAGCAGCGCGGTCATTTCCAGGGATTCGGCCTGGCTCATGCCCGCCATGGGTTCGTCAAGAAGCAAGAGACGCGGGTTGCCGGCCAGCACCATGGCCAGTTCGAGCTGGCGCTGTTCGCCATGGGCAAGGTCGGCGGCAGGAACATGCGCGCGATGGGCCAGGCCCACGCGCTGGAGCGCCAGTTCCGCCGGGCCGCGCAAGGCGTCGTCGTGTTGTACGGGTTTCCAGAACCGAAAGCTGTGCCCCTGATGCGCCTGCACGGTGAGCATGACGTTCTGAAGGGTGGAAAATTCAGGGAAGACGCTGGTGATCTGGTACGAGCGTGCCAACCCGCGCAGCGCTCGCTGGGCAACGCTTTCGTGGGTGATATCGGTACCGTCGAAGACGATGGTGCCGCGATCCGGCCGGGTTTCGCCGGCCAGCTGCCCGATCAGGGTGCTTTTGCCGGCCCCGTTGGGGCCGATAATGGCGTGCAGTTCGCCGGCCTGAACGGACAGATCAAGATTGTCGGTGGCCGTCAGCCCGCCGAAGGTTTTCACCAGCCCGGTGACCGATAACAGGCTCATGCCGGCTCCCGGGGGCTGGTTTTACGCCGGGGGCGCAGCAGCAGGCCGGCAATACCCAGACGGCTGATACTGACGACCAGCACAATGAGCGGCCCGAAGATGATCATCCAGTGTTCGGTAAGGGATTTGAGCCATTCTTCTGTCAGCAGCATGCCCAGCGCGCCGAAGAGGGGGCCGAACAGGGTGCCCATGCCGCCCAGCACGACCATGACGATCAGTTCACCCGACATGCTCCAGGCCATGTACGACGGCGAGGCAAACTGCGTAAGGTTGGCATAAAGCAGGCCGGCCACGCCGCACACGATGGCGGCAATGACATAGGCCGCCAACTGATACCGAAACAAGGGGTAGCCCAGGGCTTTCATGCGTTGCGGGTTGCTTTTTCCGGCCCGCAGCACGGTGCCGAAGCGCGAATGTACAAGGCGGTGCGACACATACAGCACGGCGCACAGTAAAACAAAAGACACGCCGTAAAGTACGTGTGCATTTGCCAGGTTCAGCCCGCTGAACTGCGTGCCGGCGGCCAGCCGCAGCCCGTCGTCGCCGCCGTACTGGCTGAGACTGACGAACAGGAAGTAGAACATCTGGGCAAAGGCAAGGGTGATCATAATGAAGGCAATGCCCGTTGTGCGCAGGACGATGCTGCCGGTGACAAGGCCCACCAGCCCGCAGCCGGCGACGGTAATCAGCACCTGAAGCCAGCCGTTGTCAATGCCATGGAACGCCGGTATGGCCGCCGCGTAAACGCCCAGGCCCAGATACAGGGCATGGCCGAAACTGACCATGCCGCCAAAGCCCAGCACAAGATTGAGTGACACGGCAGCGATGGCCAGCACCAGGACCCGGTTCAACAGGGTGATGACAAACGGATTGCCGGCCAGGTGGGCGTACACCGGCGCCACGGCAAGCAGCAGCAACAGGGCGACGGCAACACGCCGGGCCAGCGGCGATGAGACGGCGGTAACGGGCAGGGAAGCGTGCGACATAGGGGCGGGGGTTAGCGATGGTGAACGGGGAAGAGCCCCTGCGGTTTCACCGCCAGCACGACAGCCATAAGAATGTAGATCATCATGGAGGCAAGAGCCGGGCCCGCGATATCGGCGGCGCTGCGTTCAAGAAAGCTGCGCAGCACGGCGGGCAGTGCCGTACGGCCCAGTGTGTCGACCACGCCGACAATGAGGGCGGCGAAAAATGCGCCGCGTATCGACCCGATGCCGCCAATGACGATCACCACCATGGTCAGAATCAGTATGGGCTCGCCCATGCCGGCCTGCACCGACATGATAGGCCCCGCAAGCAGGCCGGCAAGGCCGGCCAGAATGCACCCCAGGGCGAACAGCAGGGAATTCAGCAGCACGATGTTCACGCCCAGTGCGCCGACCATGGTGCGGTTGGTGGCGCCGGCCCGGATCAGCATGCCCACCCGCGTTTTGTGAATGAGCAGGTAGCAACCCAGCGCAACCAGCAGGCCGGCCGCAATAATGACGGCCCGGTACAGGGGGTACATAACGCCGAAAACCGTGACGGTGCCCGTCAGGAACTCGGGCACTTCCATATACACCGGCGACGGGCCCCACACCATGCGGGCCAGCTCGTTGAAAAACAGGATCAGGCCGAAGGTGGCCAGTACCTGGTCAAGGTGGTCGCGGGCGTAAAGCCGGCGCAGGGCCAGCCATTCGGTGGCCAGGCCCAGCGCCGCCATGGCCGGCACCAGCAACAGGGCGGCGGCCACAAACGAACCGGTAAGGTTGTACAGCGCCGCCGCGAAGAAGGCCCCCATCATGTACATGGAACCGTGAGCCAGATTCACGAAATTCATGATGCCGAACACCAGAGTGAGCCCGGCTGCCATGAGAAAAAGCAGTACGCCCAGTTGCAGGCCATTCAGCGCTTGAATGACGAAAAGCGCAAGGGTCAAGCCAGTGTCTCCGTGGTACTTACTTCAGGGGACACTGGGCCGCGAAGTTGGCCCGTGTTTTGATGGTGATGGGGCTGACTGCGCTCAGCGCCGCGCCGTCGGGGCTGTTGACGACATCGACACGATGAAACGGCGCATCGGGGAACTGGTTCGAGGCGAATGCAAAACTGCCGCGCACCGAGTTGAAATCGGCGGCCTTCAAGGCGGCATGAAATGCCTTTTTGTCGCTGATATTGCCGTTCACCTTGGCAATGGCGGAGTCGAGCAGATTGGCCGCATCGTACGACTGGGCGGCATACATGGACGGCACCCGGTTATAGGCTTTCTGGAACGCCTGCACAAACTGCTGGTTCTGGGCGTTGGGCAGATCCGGGGCGTAGGGTGCGCTGGTAACCACGCCGACGGCCAGCTGCTTCAGGGCCGGCAGTGTGGAGCCGTCGATCGAGGCGGCCGACAGCAGAGGAATTTTTCCCAGCAAGCCGGCCTGACGGTATTGCTTGACGAAGTTGATACCCATGCCGCCGGGATAAAACACATACACGGCGTCGGGGTTCGAAGCCTGCAGCTGCGCGATTTCAGCCGAGTAGTCGGGCTGATTCACCTGGGTGTAGACCTCGTTGATGACATTGCCGGTGTAGTTGCGCTTGAACCCGGAAACGGCATCGCGGCCGGCCTGATAGTTGGCGGCCATGACATACATGTTCTTGTAGCCCATGTCGGTGGCCAGCTGGCCACCGGCTTCGTGCAACTGGTCGTTGTCCCATGAAGTGGAGAAAAAGTACGACGAGCACTGTTTGCCGGCGATGGGCGCCGGGCCGGCGTTCGAGCCGATGAGGAAGACTTCGGCATCGGTGATGGGTTTGTGGATGGCCATCATGACGTTTGAAAACGTCACACCCGTAATAATGGGCACGTTGTCGCTCTTGAGCAGCTTGGTGGCGGCCTGCACGCCGACATCGGGCTTGAGCTGGTCGTCTTCACGAATAACCTCGACGGGCACGCCGCCCAGTTTGCCACCCTTTTGCTGGATGGCGAGCATGAACGCGTCGTATTGGTCTTGCCCCAGCGCGGCCGCCGGGCCCGACATGGTGCCGATGAAGCCGATCTTGATGGGTTCCTGGGCCAGGCTGGATTGCGCACCGAATGAACCACAAAGCGCCGCAACCATCAGGCTGTGGCGCAGGAAACGGCGTCGGGTGGCGGGGCGGGGCTGGGCGTTCATGGTGTCTCCAGAAAAGTTACAAATGCCGGCGAATGGGCAACATTACCCTAAGCGGGGCGCGTTTGCTATGGGGAATTACCCAAAAAAATGGGCTGCCCCAAGGCAGCCCACGCGCATGACGGCGGGTTAGCGCGCTGCCGCCGCCGCTTCTTTGTCGAGCTTGTGCATGATGTAGCGCTGCTGAATGATGGACACGGTATTGTTAACACACCAATACAGCACCAGGCCGGCAGGGAAGAAGAACATCATGCCCCCGAACACCAGCGGCATCAGCATCATGATGCGCGCCTGCATGGGATCGGGCGGGGTGGGGTTCAGCTTGATCTGCAGGAACATGGTGGCCATCATGATGGCGGGCAAAATGAACCATGGGTCGCGTGCCGACAGGTCGTGGATCCAGAGAATCCAGGGGGCGCCGCGCATTTCCACACTGCCCAGCAACACCCAGTACAGGGCAATGAACACCGGAATTTGCACCAGCATAGGCAGGCAGCCGCCCAGCGGGTTGATCTTCTCGGTACGGTAAAGCTCCATCATGGCCGTGTTCATTTTGGCCTTGTCGTCGCCAAACTTCTCACGCAGGGCCTGCATGCGCGGCGTCACTTGCTTCATTTTGGCCATGGAGCGGTAACTGGCGGCCGACAGCGGGTAAAACACCAGCTTGATCAGCAGGGTAAGCACGACGATGGTCCAGCCCCAGTTCCCCAGCATGCTGTGCAGCCAGGTCATGAGGGTGAACAGGGGCTTGGAAATAATGGTCAGGAAGCCGTAGTCCACCACCAGATCCAGCCCGGGAGCCAGCTCGCTCATGGCTTGCTGGTCTTGGGGGCCGACCCACAGATTGGCCGAGAACTGGGCGGTTTCGCCCGGTGCGACGGTGCCCAGGCTTTCAATGGCGCGAACCGCATACAGATTGTTGGCTACCCGCAGCACTTCGTTATGCCGCACGGTACCTTGGGGGGGAACCCAGGCCGAGGCAAAGTAATGCTGCACCATGGCAATCCAGCCGTTGTCGGCTTGCCTGACGTAGCTGGCATTGCCTTTCTCGATTTCCGAGAAGGTGATCTTCTGGAATTTCTCTTCCGAAGAGTAAATGGCAGGGCCCGTGAACGTGCTGTAGAACGACGAGGTGTCGGGCGGATCGTTGCCATCGCGCACCAGTTGCAGGTAGACCGACGGCGCGACGGGCGCATTGCTCTGGTTCACTACCTCGTGACGTACCGCGATGTCGTAACGGCCTTTGTGCAGGGTGTACACCTTGCGCACCTTTACGCCACCCGATTCCGACTCGAACACGACATCGAGGGTGTCGCCCGAAAGCGCCGTGTCGGTGGATACCCACTTGAACGGTGTGAGATGGGTGGGGAAGGTTTCCCCGGCCGGTGCGCCCACCACCCCGGTTTGCGCAATGTACGTAGACGACGGGGAGTTGTCGAGCAGCACCATGGGCTGGTCATCCGCTTCCGGCGCCGTATAGCGGCGAAGTTCGGCGCGTACCAGCTGGGCACCCTGGGTGTCGAAGGTAAGCTTGTAGACGTCGGTGGTAATGTCAATTTTCTGCGACGGCGCCGCCGTGGTGGCGTTGCCCGCCGGGACGTTGTCGGCGGCAGTGGTGGCGGTGCCGGTTGCTGCTGCAGGCACGCTGGTGTCGTTTGCCGTTGGCGACGCCGCCGCCTGTTCACCCTGCGTGGACTGGGTGGGGGCTGCACCGAACAAAGGCGGCTGGCCCGTGTAGGTTTGCCAGTTATTCCACAGCAACAGCAGTGAAAGCGAGAAAATCATCCAGAGGACGGTGCGTCGGATATCCATAGCGCCTGTTAATGAGTTAAAGCGGGGCAAAGCCCTGCAGTTTAACGTAGCCCAGCCCGAAACGGCTGGACGCAAAGTGCATCTGAAACAAAAAAGCCCACAATGGCTGCCGGGCGTCAGGGAACGGGGTCATGGCCGCCGGGGCACCACGGGTGGCATCGGGCAATACGCCGGGCCGCCAGTATCGAACCCCTGAATGCGCCGTGTTTCTCCAGCGCTTCCAGTGCATACGCCGAACAGGTGGGCGTAAACCGGCAGTTCATGCCCAGCCACGGACTGACGAAATAACGGTAAAACCGGATCGGGGCACCGATAAGCTTGCGTATCATCGAGTGACCTTGTCCAGAAGCATGTCGACTTCCGCCCGAACCTCGCGCTTCAGTTCCGTGAGCGATTGCGCCGTTGGCCGGGCATGCAGCCGAAACACGAGATCGGCGTTGGGCAGTACGCAGCGCCTTAGGCGGAACGCTTCGCGGATGACCCGCTTTATGGCATTGCGGGTGACCGCGCGCTGGGCAAATCGCTTGGCAATGATGAGCCCCAGGCGCGCCTGATCCGGCGGCGCGATATCGCCCCCGGAGTGTGGCGTGCTAACAACGAACAACGCCCCTCTGGCCAGCCGCTTGCCCTTTAGGGCCGAAGCAAATTCCGAGGGGCGATGCAAGCGCGCCGAAGGTGGGAACGAGGCACGCAAGGAGTTCATGGCAGGGGCCGACGGGCCACCAATGCCTTGGCCGGTAAGGCTTAGACGGCCAGTTTTTTACGGCCCTTGGCGCGGCGAGCATTGATAACAGCACGGCCACCGCGAGTTTTCATGCGGACGCGAAAACCGTGGGTACGCTTGCGGCGGGTAACGGAAGGTTGAAAGGTGCGTTTCATGGTAGTCCAGATAAAAGAGCTGCCTGCAGCGTAAGGTGCTCACGTGAGAATTGGCCGCGGTTTTGGCCGTGGGTTTCACGTACGTTGCTGCCGGCTGTGTTGGTAATTCGGTAAACAAGCCCGCCATTTCATCAAATTTTTAGTGATTAGTCAAATGCTTAGCCTGTTTGACCTTGGGGGTACGTGCTTGTCCTGTGGATAACTTGGCGCCGGACAGGGTAGAATCGAGGTTTACTGAAGTGGTGAGCATGAAAGAATTTTGGCAGACCTGTGTCCGGCAGCTGGAACAGGAACTACCTCCCCAACAGATAAGCGCCTGGATACGCCCGCTGGTTCCACTCGAATACGACGCGGAGCGCGCCCTGCTGCGCATAGCGGCGCCGAACCGTTTCAAGCTCGATTGGGTGCGCAAGAACTTCGCCCACCAGATCGAGTCGATGGCGTGCGACTTTTTTGCGTGTCCGGTACAGGTCAGTTTCGAGCTGGCGTCGGGCCCGGCGGCCCGGCCGGCGGCAGCGCCTGCCGGCGTACGTTCCCCGGCATCCCCGGCAGCGGCACCCGCCGAGCCGGCGGTAGCGGCGCCGGCGGCCGGTGCAGCGGCAAAATCGCCGGCGGTTGCTGCGGTGGCAGAAGCCGCCCACGACCGGTCGCGCCTGAACACCGACCTTACCTTTGACAACTTTGTTACCGGCAAGGCGAACCAGCTGGCGCGTGCCGCTGCAGTTCAGGTGGCCGAGTACCCCGGGGTGTCGTACAACCCCTTGTTCCTGTATGGCGGGGTGGGCCTGGGCAAAACCCATCTTATCCACGCCATCGGCAACGCCCTGATGGCCAACGGCAATGGCGTGCGGGTGCGCTATGTGCATGCCGACCAGTACGTGTCCGACGTCGTCAAGGCGTATCAGCGCAAGGCGTTCGATGAATTCAAGCGCTACTACCATTCGCTCGACCTGCTGCTGATCGACGACATCCAGTTTTTCGCCGGCAAGAACCGCACGCAGGAAGAGTTCTTCTACGCCTTCGAGGCTATGGTGGCCCAGCGCAAGCAAATCATCATCACGTCTGACACCTACCCCAAGGAATTGGCCAATATCGACAGCCGCCTGATCTCGCGATTCGATTCGGGGCTAACCGTAGCCATTGAACCGCCCGAACTGGAAATGCGCGTGGCCATTCTGCTGCGCAAATCGCAGGCCGAAGGCGTACGCATGCCCGAAGAGGTCGCGTTCTTTATTGCCAAGCACCTGCGCAGCAACGTGCGCGAACTGGAAGGCGCGCTGCGCAAGGTGTCCGCCTATGCGCGTTTCCACGGGCGCGAGGTATTGACGGTCGATGTCTGCAAAGAAGCCCTGAAAGACCTGCTGTCGGTATCGAACGGCCAGATCACCGTAGAAAACATCCAGAAAACCGTGGCCGATTTCTACAAAATCAAGGTGGCCGACATGTATTCGAAACGTCGGCCGGCCAATATTGCCATGCCGCGCCAGGTGGCCATGTACCTGGCCAAGGAGTTAACCCAGAAAAGCCTGCCTGAAATCGGCGATCTGTTTGGCGGGCGGGATCACACCACGGTACTGCATGCCGTTCGGAAAATTGCCGATGCACGCTCCAAGCAGTCGGAGCTGAATCACGCGCTTCATGTATTAGAACAAACCTTAAAAGGATAACCATGCAACTCGTACAAGCAACTCGCGATGCATTGCTCAAGCCACTGACCATGGTGGCGGGGATCGTCGAACGACGGAATACCATGCCCATCCTGGCCAATATTCTGGTTCGCAAGAATGGCAATCAGGTGGATTTCGTGGCCACCGATTCCGAGATCCAGATCAGCACGCACAGTGGTTTCGGCGTTGGCGATTCCGTCGAAGCCACCACGGTTGCCGCACGCAAATTGCTGGATATTCTTCGTGCCCTTCCCGACAGCGACGACATTACCCTGGCCCAGTCGGGCGGCAAGCTGTCGGTGCAAGCCGGCAAGAGCCGCTTTGCCCTGCAGACCATGCCGGCCGCCGATTTCCCCACCGTGATCCAGCCGGAAAGCTATCAGGTGTCGTTCAGCCTGCCGCAAAAAACGCTGAAGCATCTGTTCAACCAGGTGCATTTCGCCATGGCCCAGCAAGATATCCGGTATTACCTGAACGGCCTGTTGTTTGTATTTGAGCCGGAATGGGTGCGTGCGGTAGCCACCGACGGCCACCGTCTGGCGCACAGCGCAACGGCGGTGCAGGGTATCGGGCAACGCCACGACGTCATTGTTCCGCGCAAAACCGTCCTTGAAATGCAGCGCTTGCTGGCCGACAACGACGATCCCGTCAGTGTCGATGTGGCGGCGGGCCAGATCCGCTTCCGCTTTGGCGATGTAGAGCTCATTTCCAAGCTGGTCGAAGGCAAGTTCCCCGACTTCACCCGTGTTATTCCCACCAACTACACGCGCCACTTCGATATCAGCCGCGAGCAGCTGCAAGGCAGCCTGCAGCGCGCCGCCATTCTTACCACCGACAAGCTCAAAGGCGTGCGTTTGCAGCTGTCCGACAACGTTATCCGCATTTCGGCATCGAACGCCGAGCAGGAAGAGGCGGTGGAAGAAGTGGACATCGAGTATGCCCACGAACCCCTGGACGTCGGCTTCAACGTCAGTTACCTGCTCG
Organism: Burkholderiaceae bacterium; assembly: GCA_050252075.1. Taxonomy (GTDB): domain Bacteria; phylum Pseudomonadota; class Gammaproteobacteria; order Burkholderiales; family Burkholderiaceae_B; genus JAAYGT01. The sequence goes on from JBFWLP010000011.1 coordinate 44,547, forward strand.
ACGTATTGGCGAACGTCAAAACCGAGGCTGTCCGCTGGTCGGTGCAGCCCGACGTCAACGCATCGGCACTGATCACCTGCCCGGACGACGAGCAGTTCAAGTATGTCGTCATGCCCATGCGTATCTAACCCTGGATTTACCCACTATGTCAGATCACACCAGCAGTACTGCGAGTACCGCAGCCGGCGGCTACGGTGCCGATTCCATCAAAATGCTCAAAGGCCTCGAGGCCGTGCGCAAACGTCCGGGCATGTACATTGGCGACACGTCCGATGGCACCGGTTTGCATCACATGGTTTTCGAGGTTGTCGATAACGCCATCGACGAAGCCCTGGCCGGTTATTGCGACGATATCGTGGTCACCATCCATTCCGACAACAGCGTGTCGGTCAGTGACAACGGGCGCGGCATCCCCACCGATATCCACAAAGACGACGAATTCGGGCGCAGCGCCGCCGAAATCGTCATGACCGAACTGCACGCCGGCGGCAAGTTTGACCACAACTCGTACAAAGTGTCCGGCGGTCTGCACGGCGTGGGTGTGTCGTGCGTGAATGCCCTGTCGGAATGGCTGCGCCTGACGATCTGCCGTAACGGCCAAATACACGAAATGGAATTCCGGCGCGGCGAGCGCGTTGCGCCGCTGGCCGTTACAGGGCCGTCGCCCGATACCGGTACGCGGGTCCAGTTTCTTGCCGACACCACCATTTTCGAGAACGTTGAATACCACTACGAAATTCTGGCCAAACGCCTGCGCGAGCTGTCGTTCCTGAATAATGGCGTGAAAATCCGCCTGATCGACGAGCGCACAGGCAAGGAAGAAAACTTTGCGTTTTTAGGCGGCGTGAAGGGGTTCGTAGAGTACATTAATCGCAGCAAAACCACGTTGCACCCCAATGTCTTCTCGGTAAGCACCGAATCGGTGGTGGGCGAGGCCACGGTGGGTGTTGAGGTGGCCATGCAGTGGAACGACGGTTTCAATGAAACCGTGCTGTGTTTCACGAACAATATTCCGCAACGCGACGGCGGCACGCACCTGACCGGCCTGCGCGCGGCCATGACCCGGGTGCTGAACAAATACATTGCCGACAACGAGCTGGCCAAGAAGGCCAAGGTCGACACCACGGGCGACGACATGCGCGAAGGCCTGGCCTGCGTGCTTTCGGTGAAAGTGCCCGAGCCCAAGTTCAGCAGCCAGACCAAAGACAAGCTGGTTTCCAGCGAGGTGCGGCAGGCGGTTGAAGAAGCTGTTGCCCGCACGCTGGAAACCTGGCTGCTTGAGAACCCCAACGACGCCAAAGCCTTGTGTGGCAAGATCATCGACGCCGCACGGGCGCGCGAGGCAGCGCGCAAGGCACGTGAAATGACACGCCGCAAAAGCGTGCTGGAAGGCGCCGGCCTGCCCGGCAAGCTGGCCGATTGCCAGGAAAAAGACCCCGCCCTGTGCGAGCTGTACATTGTGGAAGGGGACTCGGCCGGCGGTTCAGCCAAGCAAGGGCGCGACCGCAAGTTCCAGGCAATTTTGCCGCTTCGCGGCAAGGTGCTGAACGTTGAAAAAGCCCGCTTTGATCGCCTGATCGCCAGCGAGCAAATCACCACCCTGATTACCGCACTGGGCACCAGCATAGGCCCCGATTTCAACATCGACAAGCTGCGTTATCACCGAATTATCATCATGACCGACGCCGACGTTGACGGCGCCCACATTCGCACGCTGCTGCTTACATTGCTGTATCGCCAAATGCCGGAACTGGTTGAGCGCGGCCACGTGTATATTGCCCAGCCGCCGCTGTACAAGGTGAAGGTGGGCCGTGAAGAGCGTTACCTGAAAGACAACGCCGAAGAAGCGCACTTCATGATGCAGATTGCACTGAAGGATGCGGCGCTGGTGGTGCGCGAAGGCGCCGCCCCCATCGTCGGCGAGGCGCTGGAAGAGCTGGCCCGCCAGTATGTGCTGGCCGATACCGTAATTGACCGCCAGGCGCGGCACATGGACCTGGGCACCTTGTCGGCCATTGCAGAAGGCGTGCAGATCAAGCTGGATACCGTGGAAAATGCGCAGGCATCGGCCAGCCAGCTGGAAGCGGTGCTGCGCCAGCATGCGGCCGTTCCCGGCCAGGTATCGGTAAGTGTTGAAGCCAACGACACCGGCGACGCCTGGCGCATTCTGGTTCACCGCATGCACCACGGCAACGTGCGCGTTACGGTGCTGGACAAAACCTTTGTGCGCGGTACCGACTACACCATTCTTTCCCGCGCGGGGCAGACGTTTACCGGGCTGATCGGCGACGGCGCGCATGTAGTGCGTGGCGAAGGCGACAAGCGCAAGGAAAAGTACATCAATGATTTCCGCGAAGCCATTATGTGGTTGCGTGGCGAAGCCGAACGCAGTGTCAGCAAGCAGCGCTACAAGGGTCTGGGCGAGATGAATCCCGACCAGTTGTGGGAAACCACCATGAACCCCACGGCTCGCCGGCTGTTGCGTGTGCAGGTTGAAGACGCCATCGCGGCCGACGAGATGTTCACCACCTTGATGGGCGATCAGGTCGAGCCACGCCGCGCGTTTATTGAAACCCACGCCTTGCAGGCGGGGAATATTGATGTGTAGGTGTTGTTGCATTTCTTGTTTGCGACATTAATGGCTTGGAGGAGATATGAGAGCAATTCAAGCGGCAGGAGCGATGGCACTGAGCGTGCTTTTCGCGAGCGGTGCCGCCATGGCGCAGTCGTCCAGTCAGTTCACCACTCGCATTTCCCAATACTCCGACCTGAGTTTCCCCCCCGAGGCGACGACGCTTGGTTTCTTCAGCCGAGCTTCCAATGCCATCTTCAAACCTGAAGGCGACGGGCCCTTTCCTGCCATTGTCCTGGTTCACACCTGTGGCGGCATTCAGCCACACATCTCCAACCGTGCGAAGGAATTGATCGCGGCCGGCTTCGTTGTCCTGGTACAAGACTCATATGGACCACGCGGCCACACGACTTTCTGCACAGCCGCAGGGGTAGGCGCGCCGAGGGTTTATAAGGACTCCTTCGATGCTCTCAAACATCTTTCTCAGCTCAAAGTAGTTGATCCATCGCGCATCTATCTGGTTGGCCTGTCTCTGGGCAGCTTTGCCGCGGCGGCAGTATCCAGCCCGGAAGTGGCTCGCTGGATCGGCGCGCAAGACCGCTTCCGCGCCTCGGTTGGCTGGTACGGCGCCTGTACCTTTAACGTGGGCCCCTATCCCAAATGGGAACTGATCCGCCGCGATGTCGACCGCCCCGTTCTGCTTCTGATGGCCAAGAACGACAGCGAAACCCCCATTGCCGATTGTTTTCCCTTGCTCGAGAACTTGAAAGCCGAGGGAAAGCCGGTGGCGTGGCATGTGTATGACGATGCGACGCATGGTTGGGACAAGTCTGATCAACGACGCGGCTACCAATACAACGCCGCTGTTACCGCTGACGCCATGAAACGAACGATCGAGTTCCTCAAACAGAATTAAAGGAAAGCCTTACCGTTTGTTGGGATCAGTGAAATCGGGAGCAATTCGCCGGCTATTCGTTAAGCGTCGGCTTTGGGAGCTGCCGCCGGTCTTGGGCAACAATCGGCCATTAGCAGATATTTAACGGAGTCGATCACATGAAACCCCGCATTACTGTCATCACTATCGGCGTTGACGATCTTGAAGCATCGTTGCTCTTCTATCGTGACGGGCTCGGTTTTCCCACGAAAGGCATTGTAGGTAACGAGCTCGCGCACGGAGCGGTTGTGTTTATTGATCTCCAGCCGGGTCTTCGCCTGGCTCTGTGGCCTCGATCAAGTATCGCCCATGATACAGGACTCGAAATCGGCGTTGGCAATCCCACGGAGATGACTTTGGGTCACAATGTATCGTCAAAAGCTGAGGTCGATAAAGTCATGACTAGAGCAAAAGCGGCAGGGGCTGCGATTGTCAAACCCGCGCACGATACGTTCTGGGGTGGATACTCGGGCTATTTTCTTGATCCAGACGGGCACCTGTGGGAAATTGTTTGGAATCCACAGTGGTCCGAGGTAACTGACTGACAGGCTGCGTTGGGTCGGGAGCTGGCCATGTTAATCATCTACTTTCGGCCAGAAGCGGCCGGTCGTTTTTTCCGTGGTTGACCACTTTTTATATGCGTTAGTCTTGCGGTGAATAGCAACAAGCGGGCAACAGAGGGAACATGGTTTCTATGATTGAAAAGCATCAAGAGCAGGATGGGAAAGGCGTCACTGTAATGTTTGGCAGGCGGTCGGCGTTGCGCACCAGCCTCCCTAACAACAGCATTCTTATCGTTCCAGATGGAGATAAATGGAACGATTTTAGTTTTCGCACCAGGGTCGATATTCGTATTCGCCTAACTGAGAATGAAGATGAATACAATGCTCACGGCTTCATCGGTTTCATTACCAATTCATCTGATGAATCCAATGGTGTGACTCATCTTGAGAAACTACTGGAGGGGTAATCCCCCCATTTTTAACGGTGCTCAGAAGTAGCAATGCTATGCGGCCATGGTCAGCCGCTGTTTTGGGGTGATACCGCCCAATGCCATATTTGGGCGCTCGTTATTGTAGGACCACATCCA
>JBFWLP010000012.1:0-48330 GCA_050252075.1 Burkholderiaceae bacterium
TAATGGCCAACTGGGGCAGTAAAAGCAAGTAGGGCAGCGTTGTGTGGTTGAAGACGACGCGCTTTTCCATGAGGTGCCTGAGGTGAGCAAGAGAAACTGAACGGCAAAAACCGTGAGGCCCCGAAAAGGGGGGCCTCACGGCGCAAGGATGTGAATTTTACTTCACGCTTTTCTCGAATCGCTCAAGAAGCTCGTTGCCCCGTTTGACCATGTTTTCAAGGCCTTGCTCGGGCGTGATCTTGCCGGCGAAGATCTGTTCCATTTCGCCTTCCTCGATGTCGCGGATCTGGGGCAGATAGCCCAGGCGGATACCCCGCGAGTTTTCCGTGGTGGTGGCGTCGAGCTGTTTCACGGCAATGTCGGAACCCGGGTTCTTGTCGTAGAAGCCCGATTTCTGGGTGACTTCAAAGCCGGCTTTGGTCACGGGAACATAGCCGGTTTGCTGGTGCCACCTGGCAGCGTTTTCCGGATCGGCCAGGAACTTGAAGAAGCGGGTCACGCCTTTGTAGGTGGTGTCGGGTTTCTTGGCAAACACCCACAACGAGGCACCGCCGATAATGGAGTTTTGCGGTGCGCCGGCGACATCTTTGTGATACGGCAGGAAAGACGTGCCGAACTCGAACTGGCCGGTTTTGATGATGTTGGCGCGGTTGCCGCTGGACCCGGTGAACATGGCGCATTTACCCGAGGTGAACAGGGCACCCGAAGCATCGCCCCGGCCGCCATAGGTGAATGTGCCGGCCTTGGCCATGTCGGCCAGGAAGGTCATGTGGCGGACATACAGGGGTTTGTTGATCTCAAGGCGTGCATCCAGGCCGCCGAAGCCATTGTTCTTCGAGGCGTAAGGAACGTTGTGCCACGCGCCGAAGGTTTCCAGCTGTACCCAGGAGGGCCACGACGTGGTGTAGCCGCACTCGAAGCCGGCATCGCGGATCTTCTTGGCGGCCGCCGCCACTTCATCCCAGGTGCGCGGGGGCTTTTCGGGGTCGAGGCCGGCTTTCTTGAAGGCGTCTTTGTTGTAGTAAAAAACCGGTGTGGAACTGTTGAAAGGCATGGACACCAGCTTGCCCTCGGGCGAGGTGTAGTAGCTGGCCACAGCGCCCAGGAAGTCGTTCGGATTGATGGGGTCGCCCACTTTCTCGGACATTTCCTGAACAGGCATGACGGCGCCCTTGGCGTACATCATGGTGGCGGTACCCACTTCGAATACCTGAAGAATGTCGGGTGCGTTGCCGGCGCGGAAGGCCGCAATACCCGCGTTCATGGATTCGCCGTAAGAGCCTTTGTAGGTGGCATTCACCATGTAGTCGGACTGGCTTTTGTTGAATGCCTGGACGAGTTCGTTGACGCGCTCGCCCAACGCCCCTTGCATGGAGTGCCAGAAAGTGATTTCAGTGGCCGCGTTGGCCGAACCGATACTGGCAATGATGCCGGCCAAAGAAAGAGCAAAAACTTTTGCGCGCATGCGTAGTTCTCCTTGATGAAACTGTGCCGGCCAGGGTTGACGGCCGAACTGTTGTTGTAGTTTATGAAGCGTTTATGACACTGGCGTGAATGTAACGATATTGCGCCGACGCGGTCAATTTAAATATTGCTGGAAACCCGTACAATATCGCCCCATGATGAATGAACTTACTCTTGCTTTTATCGGCGGCGGCAATATGGCGTCCGCCCTGGGGGCCGGCCTGATCGGCAAGCGCTGCGGCGCCCACGATGTCCATGTGGTGGATCCGAATCCCGATACGCTGCAGAACTGGTCGCAGCAAGGCACCAGTGTGGCCACGGCGCCCGACGCCGGGCTGGCGGGCCGGCGTGTCTGGATTTTCGCCGTCAAACCGCAGTCGCTGAAACAGGCCGTTGCCGCCTGCAAGCCCTTTCTTCAGCCCGATACGCTGGTGATCAGCGTGGCGGCCGGCATTCCGGCAACAACGCTGGGCCAGTGGCTCGGATCCGTGCAGCAGCCTTTCCAGCGCGTCATCCGGTGCATGCCGAATACGCCGGCGCTGGTGGGTGCCGGTGCCACCGGGCTCATGGCGCTCGCGCAGGTTACGCCGGCCGACAGGCAGATTGCCGAACAAATGATGCGGGCCGTGGGCCAGTTCGTGTGGGTCGACACCGATGCACAGATCGACACCGTCACCGCCTTGTCGGGCAGCGGCCCGGCTTACGTATTCCTGTTTCTCGAGGCGCTGATCGCCCAGGCGGTTGCGTTGGGCCTGAATCCGGAGCAGGCCAGGACACTGGCGCTTGCCACGCTGAACGGCGCCACCCAGCTGGCTGCATTGTCGCCCGAGCCGCTGGCCACGCTGCGCGAGCGGGTCACCTCGCCGGGCGGCACCACGGCCGCGGCGCTGGCGGTTCTGGATGAGCGGGAATTTCCCCGTATTGTGGGCGAGGCTGTCGCGGCGGCGCATGCGCGTGCCCAGGAACTTGCCCGGGAGTTCGCGCAATGAGACGATCAGAAAATGGATTCCCCTTGCTGACCCGATGGCAGTTTGTCGTGGCGGTTCTTGTCATGGGCACGGTGGTGGTGGGGTCAAATGTACTGGTTCAGTACCCCATCAACGATTGGCTGACCTGGGGGGCACTGTCGTACCCGGTGGCGTTCCTGGTGGCCGATGTGCTGAACCGGCGGTTCGGCCCCCGGGCCGCGCGCCGCGTGGCTTATGTGGGGTTTGTGCTGGCGCTGGTCATTTCCGTGTGGGTGGCCACACCGCGTATCGCCTTTGCGTCGGGTCTGGCCTTCCTGCTGGCCCAGTTGCTCGACATCCAGGTGTTTCACCGGCTGCGTCACCAGGCCTGGTGGCGGGCTCCGCTGCTTGGCGGTGTGGCGGGGGCTACGCTTGACACCTTTGTGTTCTTCAGCGTGGCCTTTGCAGGAACGCCCGTACCCTGGATGTCACTGCTGCTGGGCGATCTGGCCGTCAAGCTGGCCGTGAACGCCGGTTTGCTGGCGCCGTTCCGGGCGCTCATGTGGAATATTGCCCGACCGCCCGAATCCACGCCCTCCGTCAACGCGTCGTAACCGGGCGCGCTAGGGCTTATACGTAGTGACACTCCAGTAACGAATCGGCAGAATAGCCCTGTCGCATGCGCTGCACCTGTCGGCGCATGCCCTTTGTTTTTTGTCGCCTGGTCATGTCAGAACTCATTCCTCAACTCACCCAGCAGTTATTCAACGGCTTGTCGCTGGGCGCCATTTATGCGCTCATCGCCATTGGTTACACCATGGTGTACGGCATCATCGGAATGATCAATTTCGCCCATGGCGAAATTTACATGATCGGTGCCTATGTGGGGCTGGTTACGCTGTCGGCGCTGGGAGTCAACAGCGGCCTGCCGCTGTCCATGATCATCGTGGCCATGCTAGTGGTGGCCATGGGCGTAACGGCCGTGTACGGCTACGCCATTGAAAAGATTGCGTACGCGCCCTTGCGCGGCGGCCCGCGCCTGGTGCCGCTCATTTCCGCCATCGGCATGTCCATCTTCCTGCAGAACTGGGTCGCCATTGGTCAGGGCGCCCGCGACATGGCCGTTCCGCCGCTGGTTACCGGATCCTTCCAGTTCCAGCTGGGATCCGATTTCGTCATCACCGCGCCGTACTCGCGCATTCTTATCATTCTGGTCACTGTGGCGCTCATGGTGGCGCTTACGCTTTACATCAAGTACTCCCGGCTGGGCCGTGCCTCGCGTGCCTGTTCCCAAGATCTGCGCATGGCCAATTTGCTGGGCATCGACACCAACCGCATCATTTCCTTCACGTTCATCATCGGGGCCATGCTGGCCGCCGTGGGCGGGGTGCTGATCGCGCTGGCCATCGGCAAACTGAACCCGTTCATCGGGTTTATTGCCGGTATCAAGGCATTTACCGCCGCTGTTCTGGGTGGAATAGGCAGTATTCCCGGCGCCATGCTGGGCGGGGTGCTGCTGGGCCTGGCGGAAACCTTTGCCGCCGCCTACATTTCATCCCAGTACAAAGACATTGTGGCGTTCAGCCTGTTGGTGCTTATCTTGCTGTTCCGGCCAACCGGCCTGCTGGGTAAACCGGAAGTGGAAAAAGTGTAATGGGTCGTTCACTTACGCATGCCATTATCGCGGCGATAATGGCCGGAATCATCATTGCGCCGGTATTCGGCCTGCAACTGGTGCGCGACGGCGCCGGTACCGTCATTGAACCGCACTGGAACATGATCGCGCTGGGCATGGCCATCGTGTTTGTGTTCCATTTGCTCAAACCGTCACTGGGCAGGCTGGTCAAGCCGGGCAAACAGGTCAGGCGGTTTGCATTGCCCAACGTTTCCGCGGGAACGCGTCGCGGCATCATTTTCCTGTTGATCGCAGCGGCACTGGTCTGGCCCTTTTTCTCGGGCCGCGCGCAAATCGATCTGGCCACGCTGGTGCTTATTTATGTCATGCTGGGCCTGGGGTTGAACATTGTGGTGGGGTTTGCCGGGCTGCTCGACCTCGGGTTCGTGGGGTTTTACGCGGTCGGGGCCTACACCTACGCCTTGCTGTTTCACTGGGCGGGCTGGGGGTTTTGGGAAGCCTTGCCGCTGGCCGGCGCTGTGGCAGCCCTGTTCGGGTTTTTGCTGGGTTTCCCTGTACTGCGCTTGCGCGGCGATTATCTGGCCATCGTAACGCTGGGTTTCGGCGAAATCATCCGTTTGCTGCTGATCAACCTGTACGAGTTCACCGGCGGCCCCGACGGCATTTCCAGCATACCCAAACCCACGGTGTTCGGCATGCCCATGACCCGCCGCGCCCCCGAAGGCCAAACCACCTTCCACGAGTTCATGGGCTGGTCTTACAACTCCCAAGACGTCATTGTGTACCTGTACCTGATGGCGCTGGTGCTTGCCCTGGTCACCTTGTATGTGTCCAATCGTGTAATCCGCATGCCCATCGGGCGGGCCTGGGAGGCCCTGCGCGAAGACGAGATCGCCTGCCGGTCTCTGGGCCTGAACCCCACGCGCATTAAACTGTCGGCCTTTACCATGGGGGCCATGTTCGCCGGTTTCGGCGGCGCCTTCTTTGCCGCCCGGCAGGGGCTGGTGAACCCCGAGTCTTTCACTTTCATTGAATCCGCACTCATTCTGGCCATCGTCGTGCTGGGCGGCATGGGTTCCCAGCTGGGCGTTATTCTGGCCGCCGTCATCCTTACGGTGCTTCCCGAGGTAGCCCGCGAATTTGCCGAATACCGCATGCTTATTTTCGGTCTGGTCATGGTGCTCATGATGGTCTGGCGCCCGCAAGGCTTGCTGCCCATGTCGCGTCCGCATGTGGAGCTCAAGGCATGAGTGATACCTTGCTCGAAGTGGCCGACCTGACCATGCGTTTCGGCGGGCTCATTGCCGTCGACCAGGTGGCGTTCAGCGTCAAGCGCAACGAAGTGTTTGCCATTATCGGCCCCAACGGGGCGGGAAAAACCACGGTTTTCAACTGCGTGGGCGGCTTTTACAAACCCACGGCAGGCGACATCATGCTCGAAGGGCGTTCCATTGGCGGACAGCCCAGCCACCGAATTGCCCAGCAGGGCCTGGTGCGCACTTTTCAGAACGTGCGACTGTTCAAGAACCTCACCGTGCTTGAGAACCTGCTGGTTGCGCAGCACACACGCATTGAAACGAGCTTGATCAAAGGGCTGCTGAAGCTGCCGTCCTTCCGTCGGTCCGAGGCCGGTGCCCTTGATCGCGCCGCCCATTGGCTCGATTTCATGGGCTTGCGTGAATTTGCCAATCGCGAGGCCGGCAATCTGGCGTACGGCCATCAGCGTCGTCTGGAAATTGCCCGCTGCATGATCACCGAGCCTCGCCTGCTCATGCTCGACGAACCGGCGGCGGGTCTGAATCCCCAGGAAAAACGTGACCTGCAGGAGCTCATCGACTATTTGCGAAAAACGCACAATGTGGCGGTATTGCTGATCGAGCACGACATGAGCCTGGTGATGGGGGTGTCCGATCGTATTTTGGTCATGGAGCACGGTCGCCCCATTGTTACGGGCAAGCCCGAGCAGGTGCGAACCGATTCCAGGGTGATCAAGGCGTATTTGGGGGAAGACTAGGGTGCTCAGGCTGGAAAATGTTCATACGCACTACGGGGCCATACAGGCCCTGGAGAACGTGTCGGTGCAGGTAGACCAGGGCGAGATCGTCACCCTGATCGGTGCCAACGGGGCCGGAAAAACCACATTGCTCATGACGGTGTGCGGTTCGCCCCGCGCCAGCCAGGGCACGGTAACCTTCCAGGGGCAGGATATCACCCGCTGGGATACCCATCTGATCATGCGCCGCGGCATTGCCATTTCTCCCGAAGGGCGTCGCGTTTTTCCCGACCTGACGGTTTCCGAGAACCTGAAAATGGGCGGCTTCTTTCTGAAGGGAAGCGAGATCGATGCCGGGCTCGACCACGTGTACGCATTGTTTCCACGCCTGAAAGAGCGTGCAAACCAGCGCGCAGGCACCATGTCCGGCGGCGAGCAGCAAATGCTGGCCATCGGCCGCGCACTCATGACCAAACCCTCGTTGCTGCTGCTTGACGAACCCACACTGGGCCTGGCTCCCCTGATCATTGCCCAGATTTTCGACATCATTCGCACGATTCGCGAAGAAGGTGTTACCGTCTTTCTGGTCGAGCAAAACGCCCACAAAGCCTTGCAACTGGCCGACCGTGGCTATGTGCTTGAGAACGGGCGCGTCGTGCTTGCCGATACCGGTGAACGCCTGCTTGCGAATGATTCGGTACGAAAAGCCTATCTGGGCGGCTGACCGGCTCCACGCCGATCCGTGCCCCTCTGCCTCTATGCCAAAGGAAGCGTTATGTCTGATCACGTCAAAAAGGTCGTTTTTCTCGACCGCGATACCATTTCACCCGAAACCACGCTGCGCGGGCTGTCTTTTCCGCACACCCTTCAAACTTACGGGCGCACACGCGCCGAAGAGGCGGCGGAACGTATCGGCGACGCCGATATTGTCATTCTGAACAAGGTGCCTTTGCGCGAAGAAACGCTCCAAAAAACACCCAATGTCAAGCTGGTGGCAGTGGCCGCCACCGGAACCGACAATGTCGATATTGCCGCATGCGCGGCACGTGGCATTGTGGTGTCGAACATTCGGGGCTATGCCACAACCACCGTCCCCGAACACGTATTCGCCCTGATCTTTGCCTTGCGCCGCAGCATCGTGCCCTATCGCGAGTCCGTAAAGGCAGGGCGATGGTACGACGCGCAGCAATATTGTTATTTCGACTATCCCATCAAGGATCTGGCCGGTTCCACGCTGGGTATCATCGGCGAGGGCGCCCTGGGCCAGTCGGTGGCCGCCATCGGGCGTGCGCTGGGCATGAAGGTATTGTTCGCGGCCCGCAAGGGCGGTGCCCGCCAGGGTAGTCTGTACACACCTTTCGAGCAGTTTCTGGAACAAAGCGATGTCATCTCCCTGCATTGCCCGCTCAATGACACCACCCGCAATCTGATCGATGCGCCGGAATTTGCGCGCATGAAGCGCAAGCCGCTTCTGATCAATACGGCTCGCGGCGGGCTGGTGAATGAAGAAGCGCTCGAGCACGCATTGCGCTCGGGCCAGTTGGGCGGCGCCGGTTTCGATGTCACCATTCCTGAGCCGCCACCCAACGATCACCGTCTGGTTCGTTTGCTGGAATTGCCGAACTTTATTCTTACCCCGCACGTGGCTTGGGCCAGCCAGGAAGCCATCCAAACCCTGGCGGATCAGTTGGTGGATAATATCGAGGCTTTTGTTGCCGGTGCGCCGCGCAACGTGGTGCAGCCTAGGTAACTCTCCCTTCATTCCCTTGTCAGGTCATTCATGCGCGTAGTCATTGCCCCCGATTCATTCAAAGAAAGCCTCAGTGCCCGCGATGTCGCGCAGGCCATTGCCGACGGGGTTCTGCAGGTTTTCCCGCAGGCTTCCATTGTCAGCGTGCCCATGGCCGACGGCGGGGAAGGCTCGCTCGATGCCGTCTTGTCGGCCACCGGCGGCGAGCTGCGAACGGCAACGGTCTTGAACGCGCTGGCCGAGCCTTGCCAGGCCGATTGGGGATGGCTGCCGGGCAACACAGCCTTTATCGAAATGGCAACCGCCGCCGGTCTGGCACAAACGCCGAAATCGCGCCGTAATCCCCGGGCTGCCACCAGTTACGGGGTGGGGCAGCTCATCGGGCAGGCCCTCGACGCCGGGGCAAGAAAGATTGTGCTGGGCCTGGGGGGCAGTGCCACCAATGATGGCGGGGCGGGTTTGTTGCAGGCCCTGGGAGCACGGTATTACGACGCCCAGGGCACCGAGCTTGGTTTCGGGGCCGAACCGTTGCTGCGTTTGCATCGTATTGCGCTTGACGCGCTGGATACCCGCCTGGCCGATGTCGAGTTTGAACTGGCGGTTGACGTCGACAACCCCTTATGTGGTGACCGGGGCGCGTCGGCCATTTTCGGGCCGCAAAAAGGCGCTTCAAATGACGATGTAGCCTTGCTCGACGCGGCCCTGGCCCGTTTTGCCGATGTCTGTGCGCAGCAGTCCGGCCGTGATCACCGGGAAATGCCGGGCATGGGTGCGGCCGGGGGGCTGGGCTTTGCCGTCAAGACCTTTTTCAAGGCGCAGTTTCGCCCCGGCGTGCAGTTGATTGCGGAACTTTCAAACCTGCCCCAGGCCATCGCAACGGCCAGTCTTGTATTCACCGGGGAAGGGCGCATGGACTCGCAAACTTTGCTGGGCAAAACGCCGGCGGGGGTCGCGGCCTATGCCAAGCGGCAGGGCATTCCTGTGATTGCCTTGGTGGGGTCATTAGGCCCCGGCTACGAAAAGCTGTACGAAAGCGGCATCACGGCGGCGTTCAGCCTGGCACCGGGCCCCGTAACGCTCGATGACGCGCTGGCCAACGCCGCCCAGTATCTGCGCCAGCGTGCCGTCGACAGCACGCGGCTGTGGGCCAGTGCCATGCGCCGGGCCTAGGGCCGCCGGCCCGCAACGTAATGCGATGGGGCCGGTTAATGCGACGGCGCCAGTGTTTGCCTAAGGTAGTCAACAAAGCACCTGACGGCGCGCGGCACATAACTGCTGTAAGGGCGTATGGCGAACAGGGAGTCGCCAAACACGCCCACCGGCCTCCAGTCGGGAAGCAAGTGCACCAGGCGCCCCTCTTTCAATTCCTTGTGCGCGGAAAAATCGGGCAACAATGCCACGCCGGTATTGGCAAGTGCCAGTTCACGCAAGGCTTCGCTGTTATTGGCGCAAAAATTGCCCCGTATGGGCAGGCTCAGGCGCTCCCCGGCCCCATGGGCAGGTACAAAACTCCACACCGGCGATGCGGCCGTACGCAAGTAATACAGGCAGTTATGCTGTTTCAGGTCGTCGGGAGTACGGGGTTCGCCATGCCGGCGCAGGTACGCCGGTGTCGCCACGGTGAGCGTGCGGGTGGGGCGCAGCAGCCAGGCCACATAGGTATCGGGAACGGTGTTGGTGTGACGTATGGCCAGGTCGAATCCTTCCTGGGCCAGTGCGCTCAGGTGGTCTGACAATTCAAGCTCGATGCGTATGTCGGGGTAGCGGTGCAGGAAGGCGGCCAGATGAGGAATGATTTCCTGCCTTCCCAGCGCCACCGGCGCGGTGACGCGCACTACTCCGCGAGGCGTGTCGGCCAGGTCCCGGATACTTTCAAACCCTTGTTCAATGGTGTCGAACGCCGATCTTGTCGTGCCCACCAGGGCGCGTCCGGCATCGGTAAGGTGAACGCTGCGCGTGGTTCGGCGCACCAGGGAAACACCGGCGGTTTGCTCCAGTTCGGCAATTCTCAGGCTCACGGCGGCCTTGCTGACACCCAGGTGCCTGGCTGCGGCGGTGAAGCTGCCGCAGGTGTCCAGCACGCTCAGCCAGTAGATGTGAGACCACAGCATTTCGTTGTTCGCTTCTTTCATCGCGCACCTTGTTGCATGAGGCCGGGAGATTAAGGGGCATGAAGGCGTGCCGCCGGCGCGGGGAGGGGATGTTCTCTGCTATTATTGTTGATTATTTTAAACAATGTTTCCAGATTAACAGTATTGTGATTGTCCGCCGGATATTTCTATACTGGGCGCATCTTTCCAGGAGTGATACATGACCCAAGAATCCCCGCTGGCCCCCCGGGCCGCCTATACCGATGCCGCCGATGTTGTGAATTTCATCAATGGCGACAAGCACTGCGGCGACAGCACCCGCAAACAAGCTGTTTACAACCCGTCCACCGGGCAGGTGGCGCGGCATGTGGTGTTGTCCACCCTTAACGACGTCAATGCCGCCGTAGCGGCGGCAAAGGCCGCGGCGCCCGCCTGGGCCGACACGCCGCCGGTGCGCCGAGCCCGTATCATGAACAGGTTTCTGGCGCTCATGAACGAGCATACCGACGAACTGGCGGCCATGATTACAGCCGAGCACGGCAAGGTTTTCACCGACGCCCAGGGCGAGGTTGCCCGCGGTATCGACATCATCGAGTATGCTTGCGGTATTCCCCAGCTGCTCAAGGGCGATTTCACCGACCAGGTGTCCACCGGTATCGATAACTGGACCATGCGCCAGCCGCTCGGCGTGGTGGCGGGCATTACGCCGTTCAACTTCCCCTGTATGGTGCCGTGCTGGATGTTCCCCATGGCGATCGCCGCCGGCAATACATTCATTCTCAAGCCCAGCGAGCGCGATCCCAGTGCCGCGTTGTTCATGGCCCGGTTGCTTAAGGAAGCCGGCCTGCCCGACGGGGTGTTCAACGTGGTTCAGGGTGACAAACTGGTGGTCGACGCCCTGATCGAACACCCCGATGTTGCCGCCCTGAGTTTTGTGGGATCCACACCCATTGCCCAGTACATTTACGAGCGCGGCGCCCATTTCGGCAAGCGCGTGCAGGCGCTGGGCGGTGCCAAGAACCACATGATCATCATGCCCGACGCCGACATTCCCCGCACGGTCGACGCGCTGGTGGGCGCGGCCTACGGATCGGCGGGCGAGCGTTGCATGGCCATTTCCGTGGCGGTACTGGTGGGCGACGTTGGCAAGCAGATCATTCCCGAACTGGTGCAGCGGGCGAAAACCCTGAAAGTCAAAGACGGCATGTACCTTGATGCCGAGATGGGGCCTGTGGTCACCCGGGAAGCGAAGGAACGTATCGAAAACTACATTGCCATCGGTGTCGAGCAGGGCGCCGAGTTGCTGGTCGATGGCCGCAACTTCACGGTTCCCGGGCACGAGCAAGGTTTTTACGTGGGCGGCACACTGTTCGACAAAGTGACTCCTTCCATGCGTATCTACCAGGAAGAAATATTCGGCCCCGTGCTGGTGTGCGTGCATGTCAGCGATCTTTCCCAGGCGATCGACCTGGTGAATCGTCACGAGTTCGGCAACGGCGTGTCCTGCTTCACCAGCGACGGCAACACGGCGCGCGAGTTCGCACGCCGTATCCAGGTCGGTATGGTGGGTGTGAACGTACCCATTCCGGTACCGATGTCCTGGCACGGATTCGGCGGCTGGAAGCGCAGCCTGTTCGGCGACATGCATGCCTACGGCGAAGAAGGTGTGCGTTTCTACACCAAACAGAAATCCATCATGCAGCGCTGGCCTGAAAACATCAGCAAGGGCAACGAGTTCATCATGCCCACCATGCGTTAAGCCATGAACCGTCCCTTGCGTTTGGCCATCAACGGCTATGGCCGTATCGGGCGTTGTGTGTTGCGGGCACTCTACGAGTCGCCGCTGAGCGAGCAGATGCAGGTCGTGCTCATCAACGAGCCGGCCGACCTGAAGACCATGACCTACCTTACGCGTTACGATTCCACGCACGGCAGCTTTCATGGCACCGTGCAGGAAGCCCGCGACGGCCTGATGATCAACGGGACGACACTTGCCGTAACCCACGAAACCGACCCCGCCCGGGTGCCCTGGGCGGATCACAACGTGGATATGGTGCTGGAATGTTCCGGCGCCTTCAGCGACCGCGATTCGCTGATGCAGTTCCTGCATGCGGGGTGCCCCCGCATTCTGGTGTCCCAGCCGGGGCGCAGCGCGTCCGACGTTGATTTCACGCTGGTGGTGGGCGTGAATGAAAGCGGCCTGACCGCGCAGCAACGCATTGTGTCGAATGCGTCGTGCACCACCAACGCCACCGTTCCCATTCTGGCGGAACTGCATCGCACCTATGGTCTTGAGCATGTGTTTCTGACCACCCTGCATTCGGTCATGAATGACCAGCCCATGATCGACGGCTATCACCACACCGATTTGCGACGTACCCGGTCGGCCATGCAGTCCATCGTTCCCGTATCCACCGGATTGGCCCAAGGGGTCGAGCGCCTGTTGCCCCAGCTCAAGGGCAAGGTGCAGGCCAAGGCTATCAGGGTACCCATCCTGAACGTATCGGCGATCGATGTCATGTTGAAACTGGGGCGTGATGTCAGTGTGCTTGAGCTGAATCAGATGCTGGAGCGGTTTGCTCTGGCACAATCGGGGCTTGTCGATTATTCCGATCATCCGCATGCGTCCATCGACTTCAATCACAGTCCGTATTCAGCCATTATCGATGCCAGCCAGACCCGCACCAACGGTGATGGTTTTGCCAACGTGTATCTCTGGTTCGACAATGAGTGGGGATTTGCCAATCGCATGCTCGATGCCGTCGTTTCCTGGGGCAAAGTGTTCCGCTAGCCCCAGATCCGCACATGTCCCTTTTGGGTCGCCAAGGAGGCCAAGCCATGTCTGCAACCCGCGTTGAAACCGACTCCATGGGCGAGATCCAGGTTCCCGCCCAGGCCTACTGGGGAGCGCAAACCCAGCGGTCCATTCTCAATTTTCCAATCGGAGTCTCCCGGTTTCGCTGGCAGCCCCCCATGATCCGGGCGCTGGGCTTGCTGAAAAAGGCGGCGGCCCAGGCCAATGCCGAGCTTGGCGAGTTGCCGGCCGATCTTGCCGAATTCATTATCGAGGCCGCTGACGAGGTCATCGAAGGCCGGTGGAATGATCAGTTTCCCCTGGTGGTGTTTCAGACCGGTTCAGGCACCCAGTCGAACATGAACGCCAACGAGGTTATCGCCAACCGTGCCATCGAACTGGCGGGCGGCGAGCTGGGCAGCAAGTACCCTGTGCACCCCAACGACCATGTCAATCGGGGGCAATCCTCCAATGACACCTTTCCCACAGCCATGCACATTGCCGTGGCCCTGCAGCTCGATGAGCAGCTGTTTCCGGCCATCGAGCCGTTACGCACCACACTGCATCGCAAGGCACTGCAGTACCAGCACGTGGTAAAAACCGGCCGCACTCATCTGCAGGACGCCACCCCCATCACCCTGGGCCAGGAAATCGGCAGCTGGGTTGCACAGATCGATTTCGCCATGAACGGGGTCAGCGAGGCGCTGCAAGGCGTGTATGACCTTGCCATTGGCGGCACGGCGGTGGGCACCGGGCTGAACGCCCACCCGCTGTTTGGCGAAGTAGCCGCCCGCCATATTGCCGATGCCACCGGTTTGCCGTTCCGGTCGGCGGCGAACAAGTTTTTTGCATTGTCGGCGCACGATGCCTTGGTCAGGCTGTCGGCCGCGCTGCGCGGGTTGGCCGGGGCGCTCATGAAAATGGCCAACGACGTGCGCTGGCTGGCCAGCGGCCCGCGTTGCGGCATCGGCGAGCTGCTGATACCCGAGAATGAGCCCGGATCCTCCATCATGCCCGGAAAAGTCAACCCCACGCAGTGCGAGGCGCTCACCATGGTGTGCGTGCAGGTGTACGGGAACGATGCCGCCACCGCGTTTGCCGGATCACAGGGAAATTTCCAGCTGAATGTATACAAACCGGTGATGGTGCACAACGTGCTTGAAAGCATCGAGTTGCTGGCGGATGCCTGCCGCGCGTTCAATGACCACTGCGCCACGGGAATTCAGCCTAACCTGTCACAAATTGATGCCAATCTGGAAAAGAATCTCATGCTGGTAACCGCGCTGAACCGCCACATAGGCTATGACAAGGCGGCGGCTATTGCTAAGATGGCACATAAGGAAAACCTCAGCCTGCGTGAAGCGGCGCTGACTCTCGGTTATGTCACCGCGGAACAGTACGATGTATGGGTTGATCCGCTGGCCATGACGGGAATCGATCCCGAGATCGACTGACCGGATCGGGCGCCGCCACCCCGCGGTCGATTCACCAGGGGGTAGGGGTATGCGATTACGTGCATCACGGCTTGTCGCCCTGTGCTGTTTCAGCATGGCGCTGCTATTGTCGGCCATCCAGCTCATTGCTCCGGCGGGCGCCCGTCAGCCAGTGCCCGGCCCCGGCACGGTGCGGGTACTGACCTGGCAGGGAGTGATCAATCCGGCGGCGGCCGGCTTTGTGAATGCGGGGATCGATCGCGCGGCTGCATCGAACGCTGCGGCGGTGGTGCTTCAGCTGGATACGCCGGGCGGCCTGGATTCCTCCATGCGCGATATTGTCAAACATATTCTGGCCTCGCCGGTACCCGTGATCACCTACGTGGCGCCCGCCGGCGCGCGGGCGGCCAGTGCCGGCACATTCATTCTTTTTGCCAGCCATATCGCCGCCATGGCACCGGGCACCAATCTGGGTGCGGCCTCGCCGGTCAGTCTGCAGGTCGCAACGCCTGCCGGATCGCCTTCTCCGAAGGCGCAGGAAGCGCCCGCCGATAATGCCGCAACGCTGGCGGCAAAAGCGCAGAACGATGCCGCGGCTTACATGCGCAGCCTTGCCACGTTGCGCGGGCGCAGTATCCAGCTGGCGCTGGAGACGGTTACCCAGGCCAAAAGCTTTACGGCCCAGGAGGCTATGGATCAAGGTGCCATTGACTATCTGGCTTCCACGTTGCCCGCCCTGGTTCAGGCCGTCCACGGGCACCGTGTTGCGCTGGCCGCAGGTGAGCTCGCAACGCTGGACACCCGCGACGCCTCGCTTGTCTACGAAAGCGCGGATTGGCGCACGCGCTTGCTCGATGTGATTGCCAATCCGCAGTTGGCTGTCGTGCTGATGATGGTGGGTATTTACGGCCTGTTTTTCGAGCTGACCAGCCCCGGGTTTGCCTTGCCGGGGGTGGCGGGGGCCATCTGTCTGTTGCTGGCTTTGTACGCTTTTCATTTGCTGCCGGTGAATTGGGCAGGGGTGGGGTTGGCGGCAGTGGGGGCATTGCTGATGGTGGCAGAGATTTTTGTGCCCAGTTTCGGGGCGTTGGGTATTGGGGGTATAGTGGCCTTTATGCTGGGCGGACTCTTTCTCATGACAACCTCTTTTCCCGGATATCACCTGACCCTGTCATTTCTGACCGGAGTGGTGGTGGTGTTTGGCGCGCTGGTCGTCCTGATGGGGTGGTTGTACTGGCGTGCGCGATCCCGACCCCGCCTGGCGGGTACCGAAGAGCTGATCGGCCTGACCGGCCCGGTTACCGCCGTGATGCCCGACGGCGCGGTTTACGCCCGGATTCACAGCGAGCAATGGCGCATTTTCTGCAATGATGCGCTGCAGGTGGGCGATACGGTGCGGGTGCGCGGCATCGACGGCCTGACACTTCAGGTAGATTCCGTGGCCGGGCATGCCCCGACGGCCCGCTAATCCCTTTCAGGAGCACAGCCATGTTTATGCTTGAAGATCTCAATGTCGGACTGATCGTAGTGGTGATCGCCGCACTGGTCCTTGTCTTTAGCGCCGTCAAGATCTTGCGTGAATACGAACGCGGCGTCATTTTCACGCTTGGCCGTTACACGCGGGTGAAAGGCCCCGGCCTGATTTTCGTGCTGCCCGGGGTGCAACAGATGGTTCGGGTCGATTTGCGTGTGGTTACCATGGATGTTCCCAGCCAGGATGTCATCTCGCGCGACAACGTTTCAGTGAATGTGAATGCCGTCATCTACTTTCGTGTGGTGGCTCCCGAGAAAGCCATTATCCAGGTGGAGCACTACCTTGAGGCCACCAGCCAGCTGGCGCAAACCACATTGCGTGCGGTGATGGGCAAGCACGAACTCGACGAAATGCTGTCCGAACGTGAAAAACTGAACCTCGATGTTCAGGAAATCCTGGATGCCCAGACCGACTCGTGGGGCATCAAGGTGATCAATGTGGAAATCAAGCACATCGACCTGAATGAAACCATGATACGCGCCATGGCGCGCCAGGCCGAGGCCGAACGCGACCGGCGCGCCAAGGTTATTCATGCCGAAGGGGAGAAACAGGCGGCGCAAGCGCTGATGCAGGCTGCGGAAATTTTGTCGGCACAGCCAGCCGCCATGCAGCTGCGTTACTTTCAGACATTAACCCAGATTGCCGGCGATAAAAGCTCGACGCTGGTGTTTCCGGTGCCCGTCGATTTGTTGTCTTCGGTTCTGGACAAGCTGCCGGGAATGGTCAGGGCGGCGTCGGCTCCGCCGGCGGGTGCGCCGCCGGATAATGTCTCAAAGCCGCCTTCGCCCTGAGCGTATTTATTTGATCAGGGTAACCGGAATATCCACCTGGTTCAGCACCTTGGTGGCGACCGAACCCAGGACCATGCCTTTGATGGCGCCCAGGCCGCGAGTGCCCATGATGATCTGGTCGCAATTGTGTTTTTTCACGTAATCGGCGATGGTGCTGCCGATCTGGCCCACCAGAATTTCTTCCGAGTAAGCAATGCCTGCCTCGTCGAGCAAGGCCTTGGCGGGCAGCAAGGCGGTACGGCCTTCGTCTTGGTAGTAACCATTGATCGCGTCGGCGGAGAAAAAGCTTTTTACGTTGCCCGATGCAATCGGCATCTGGACATTGATGACGTGGATGTTTACGCCGTCGGCCTGCTTGGCGGTGTCGATGGCGGCCTTTACCGCACGCATGGAGTTATCAGAGCCGTCGACAGGTACAAGTATGGATTTCATGAATGCCTCTTTGTTGGTGGGACCCCGCCCCGGCCGGGGCTACCCTGGTTTAGCTGAAAAATAATAACGGGTTGCGACCAGGGCTGTTCTGATAAAAATCAAGTCTGGACCTGCTGCAACGCCTGTCATTGCGAGTATACCGTGTGAGACTGCCGTTTTCCGCATTGCAGGTGCGGGTATGGCCACGACATCGGGGCTTTCATGACATAATTCCAAGTTGCCGATTCACTTGATAGAAAGGTAGTAGCACATGAAGCTTGTTCGCATTCTTAACGTATCGCTGGCTGCTTTGGCAATGGCCGGTGCCGGTGCCGTTCAGGCGGCGCCCGATGTCGCCAAAGTGAAACAAATTCTGGCCGGCAATGCCTGTCTGGCCTGTCACGCCATGGACAAAAAGGTGGTGGGTCCGTCTTATCAGGATATTGCCGCCAAATACAAGGGCGGTGACGCCGCCGTGGCCGACACACTTGCCAAACACATCAAGCAAGGCGTTTCGGGCGTGTGGGGCCCGATACCCATGCCGCCCAACCCCAATATCAATGACGCCGATCTGAAACTGGTTGTGGAATGGATTATCGCGGGCGCCCCGCAGTAATCGGCCGCACAATCCACAACGCTTTCGCTCATCATGAAGAAACTGCCTCCTGACAGCCCGGTGGAAACGCTGCTGGTTCGCATTTCCGGGCGGGTGCAGGGGGTGGGCTACCGCGCGTCAACAGTGCGCCAGGCGCACCAGCTCGGGGTGCACGGATGGGTGCGTAATCTCGACGACGGCGCCGTGCAAGCCCTGGTGCAAGGGCCTGTTGACCGCGTCGATGCCATGCTGTCCTGGTTTCATTTGGGCCCGGCGCAGGCGCAGGTTCGCGAGGTAACCCATGAAGTCATTGTGTCGGAGCGTCGCTTCGATCGCTTCGAGCAGCTCTAGCCGCCACGGTCTTGACCGTCGTCAACGCATCGGGCGCCGTCCCGTCTTATGCTGATCACCAAGCTTCACGCCACGGCGTGCAGCGGGTTGGTTGCGCCGGCCTGCACGGCCTGCGGCAACCGGTGATGGCTTACTGACACATACAGGTGCGTTATGGCAAATTCAATGATGCGGTTTGATCCGTTTGGAAATCTTGCGCGTTTTGAACCCTTGCGCGGGTTCGAGGATATGTTCGGCGATTTCCGGTTGCGGCCGGGCTTGTTGAATATGGAACCCGAGCCTCGCATTCGGGTCGACGTTACTGAAGGCGATGACAGCTATATCGTCAAGGCGGATATTCCCGGGGTGCGCAAGGAAGACGTCAAAGTGTCGATTGACGGCAATATGGTCACCATCGTGGCCGAATCGCACGCCGAAAAGGAAGAAAAAAAGGACCAGAAGGTCGTGCGCTCGGAACGTTACTACGGCCGGCAAAGCCGCAGTTTCTCGCTGGCACACGATATCGATGAAACCCGGGCGAGCGCGAAATACAACGACGGGGTGCTGGAAATGTCATTGCCCAAGAAAGCCGGCGGGAAAGATACGCGGTTTATCGCGGTACAGTAGTATCCACGGATGCCATGGCGGGTACTCAGGCCATCGGCGCCCGCCGCCCGGCGGCGGTTGCCGGTTGCCGGTTGCCGGTTGCCGTCAGTGTGAAAACAGAATGGGTACGGTCATGGTTTGCAACAGCGTTTTTGACGTGCCGCCGAACGCCCACTCACGAATACGGTTGCGGCTGTAGGCACCCATGACGATCAGGTCACAGCTGTAATCTGCCGCGGTGTTCAGTATGGTGTTGCCGATGTCGTTTTCAGCGCTGCGCTTGGTTACCTCGGTGATCTCGGGGTATTTGTGGGCTTTGCAGTAGGCCGCCAGGTCGCCCGGTTCAATGCCGTTCTGGGCAAGCAGGCCTTTATCGGGGTCGACGGTCAGCACCACCAGTTCGCCGGCACGTTCCAGAACAGGCGCGGCATCGGCAAACGCCCGCGCCGCGCGGCGCCCGTAATCCCAGCAGACCAGTATGCGTTTCCCCAGAAAGGGCAGGGTATCACCGGCGTAGGGCACCATCAGTACCGGACGGCCGGCATTCATGATAATGGTTTCCCCCCGGCTGGCAATGACGGCACCCGTGTTGTCGCGGTGTTCGGTCTGGCTGATGACCAGCAGGTCGGCAAAGCGCGCCTGCATGGCCAGAGCTTCTTCGGCCGGGCCGGTGGCGTAACGCCAGTGGCCGGTCACTCCGGCCTGGGCGATGGTTTCCAGGAACACGGATCGCATTTCTTCGCGCTCCTCGTCAACCGCCCCGCGCAGCACTTCCTTCACCTTGTCGGAAAGCGCCACATCCTCGAAAACGTAGCGCTGCACCATGCGGGCGGTATGTATGCCGACGATTTCCGCGTCGTGTGCCTTTGCCAGTTGAACGGCTGTCTTCAGCCGGCGCTGGTAGTAGCCGTCTTTTTGCATATCCAATGCGATACGTCCAATCATTCCAGTCTCCTTGCGTTCATGGAACAGACAATTGATCTTTTCCTCACTCTACTTTGGTTTCCCTGCTGAAAACTTGACATACCGCAAGTTACTGAAGGATAAAACATAGTCGAATGGCATAATTCACGGGCTGGAGCAAAAAACATGATGGAGCTATCTTTTTTTGGGGCCGCCGGCACGGTCACGGGTTCACGGCATCTGCTGGAGACGGGCGGCAAGCGCATTCTTGTGGATTGCGGCTTGTTTCAGGGTTTGAAGCAATTGCGTCTTCGCAACTGGGCGGCATTCCCCGTGCCGCCGTCCACCATTGATGCGGTGGTGCTCACCCATGCGCACCTGGATCATTCCGGTTACTTGCCGCGCCTGGCGCGCGACGGGTTTCGGGGTCCGGTGTATGCCACTCCGGCGACCATTGATCTTTGCCGTTTACTGTTGCTGGACAGCGCCCATATTCAGGAGTCGGATGCCGACTTTGCGAACCGGCATCAGCTGTCCCGGCATCAACCGGCATTGCCGTTGTATACCGTGCGCGATGTTGAGCAGGTGCTGAAGCAATTTGTTCCCGTGCCGTTTGACCACACGGTCGATGTGTCCGTGGGCGCGAGTGTCCTGTTCCAGCCTGCGGGCCATATTCTGGGAGCATCCGTTACCACGGTTGTCTGGAAAGGCCGGCGCCTGGTTTTCTCGGGTGATCTGGGGCGTTACAACGATCCGGTTATGGTCGATCCGGTGACGCCCCAGGCGCCGGAGTTCCTGGTGCTTGAATCCACCTACGGGAACCGGCGCCATGACGCGCAATCGCCCAAAGAGGTCCTGCGCGATATTATCGAGCGAACCACGCAGCGCGGCGGTACTGTGCTGATTCCTTCGTTTGCGGTGGGAAGGGCGCAATTGCTACTGTTTCTGCTGCACGAATTGCGGCACGAGGGAAAAATTTCGTCGCGCCTGCCGATCTACCTGGACAGCCCCATGGCGGCCAGTGCCGTTGACATTTACGAGCGTCACGTTGCCGAGCAACGCCTTACCCGCGCCCAATGCGAGGCGGCCTGTGCCGTTGCCACTTATATACAGTCCGTCGAGGAATCAAAGGCGCTGGATCAGTCGGCTATGCCCAAGATCATTATTTCCGCCAGCGGCATGGCCACGGGCGGGCGCGTGTTGCATCACTTGAAACGCTACGCGCCCGACCCGCGTTCCACTGTGCTGTTCGCCGGGTTTCAGGCCGCCGGCACCCGTGGCGCAAAAATGCTCGACGGCGCCGAGTCGGTGAAAATTCACGGGGAATATGTTCCCATACGTGCCGAGCTGGATAACTTGTCCATGTTGTCGGCCCATGCCGATGCCGACGAAATCATTCGCTGGCTGCAGGGGTTTTCCCGTCCGCCCCGCCGAACCTTTCTGGTGCACGGCGAGCCCGAGGCGGCCGACACCTTGCGGCTCAGGATCAAGGACGAGCTGGGCTGGGAGTGTCAAGTGGCAGAACACCTTGAGCGTGTGGCACTGGTTCCGTAGGCCCCTGGAACGGCCAGAATTGTGCCCTCAGCCCGGGCCATGGCCACAATGACCGGCGAGGGTCGTCGTTCGCGGGTTCCTGGGTTGCGCATGCCCTGATCGGCCGGAAATCGTGCAGCGCCTCGGGGCGCAGAATATGGATTTCACGCCGGTCGACATGAATAATGCGTTCTGCTGCCAGAACCGACAGGGAACGGCTCACCGTTTCCAGGGAAATGTTCAGGTAGTTCCCGATATCACGGCGCGTCATGGGCAGCATAAACTGCCGCGAGGAATAGCCTTGCGATGCAAAACGGCCGGCCTGGTACTCAATGAACCACGCGACGCGGGCTTCTGCTTTCAGGGTGTTCTGTAATGACTCGATGGCCCGTTCCCGGTTCATTTCACGGCTGGCGGCCAGATACATGAGCTTGTCGAAACGGATGTCCCGCTGGCCCAGTTCAAGCAGCTCCCGGTAGGGAAGCGCCACCAGCTCGGTGTCGGTCAGGGCGACGGCCTCGGTGGGATAACTGTTGTTGCAAATGCCGTCGAATCCCAGCAGGTCGCCTTTCATGGAAAAGCCCAGCACACGCTCATCGCCGCCGTCGCCGTGCAGTACGGTTTTCACCTGTCCCAGGCGAACTACATACAGCGCATGAAATGCCTACCCCATGCGGAAAACAGACTGGCCGCGCTTGACGCGGGCGCAAGGGAACAGTGGTGTGTTGCTTATGGGGGTTCTGGCCAGCGTGTCGGGATGAAATCCCAGCAGGGCACACAGGGTATGTACGTCATAAAAGCGTCCGGTGTGGCGATCCTCTGACTCGGGGGAAACGGAACTCACGGCAATCATAATGCGCGCCTTTTTGATAATAACAACGGAGCGCAAATAACCAGGGTAATGCACTGCGCTCTACTTTCCGAGAGAGATTAACGTTGCAGTGCACAAATTACTACCCGCTGTTTTTCCTAGGGCACCCATCTGTATCGGTGCCTTCAGTATAAACAGCGTAATTATTGTTAAAAGTTGATAATTATCAACGATTTGTCGGGTGCGTACGAAAATTGTGGCGCCGTTGCACAGCAGTGGGCCATTACTATTACCGGCAGTAATGGCCCCATGCTTTTGATATGCCTTAATGTTTTATAGCGGTGGCTTCAATTTCCACCAGCCAGTCTTTGCGCGCCAGCGCCTTGACAATGATCAGTGTGGCGGCCGGCCGGGCGGTGCCCAGGAATTTTTCCCGGATCGGGCCCAGCAGCGGCAGCATGGATTCGTCGGTGACATAAGTGGTGACTTTCACCACATTATGAATATCCATGCCGGCACTGAGCAATATTTCGATAATGTTGGTCCAGGCCTGTTCGCATTGTCCGGCGAAATCCGGCAACAGCTCGCCCCGGGCGTTCAGACCGACCTGTCCGGCGATGTGCATGATCTCTGACGGGCCTTTGGAAAGCACGGCCTGGCTGTAAGGGCCCACCGGGCGGCAAACGGTATCGGGGTTCAAAACGACGGAACTCATGGCGATGGTATTCCTTCACTGAAAGACGGGGTTGGAAAAAAAAGGGGCTATTTGCCGAGTAATTGCCGGGTGGCCGCAAACAAGGGATAGGCCGGCTCGGCCAGCTCGGCCAGAATGTCGAAATGGGTTCGTCCGGGAACCAGTATCGACCGGGTGTTCAGGCCACGCTGCTCGCATCCGCGCGAAAAAGCTTCGCTTTGCTGGCGAAAGCCCTCGGTTTCCAGCGCGCCGGCGGCCAGAATCAGTGCGGGTGCCGTGACATCGGCCGGCTGAACGGAGTAGTCTAGGGCTTGCCCGGCTGTAATGCGCAGATCGTTGTTGATGCTGGTGCTGAGCAGCGGCACCAGATCGAAGATTCCGCTCAGGCTGACCACCCCCGCAACGGGCGATTCGTTGGCTGCGTACGGGTTCTTTTCCGAGGCGGCATACACGGCCATATGGCCGCCGGCCGAGTGTCCGGAAAGCACGATATGGCTCGCGTCGTAACCCCATTGGGCGGCGCCCACGGTGCGCAGCCAGTGCACCGACTGGCACACTTCGTTGATGATTTCCGGAAGCGGGGCCGCCGGCGCCAGGGCATAGTTGGGCAGCGCAACCGCTACGCCCAGCTCGACATAATGGCGTGCAATGAACGAAAAAATGGATTTGTCCAGTGCCCGCCAGTAGCCGCCGTGAATAAACACAAACAGCGGGGCGCCTGCGGGCGTTTCGGGCAGAAAGATATCCAGCCGGCTGGTGGGCTTGTCGCCGAAAGCGACATCAACGACGGCGTTCGGGCGGCGGCGCAGCACCGCGCTGTCGTGAGCGAATGCATCGTACACCGCGCCGCGTTCGGGGTGGCGCGAGCGCAGGCTGTAATTGGCTTCCAGCGCCAGATCGATGCGCCCATTCGAAGGGTCAAACGTGGTCAACATAAGTGGTTCACCCAAGATAAAGTGTGGCAAGGAAGCCGTGCGCACATTGGTATGTCGTCATACTTCAAGCCCCAGATAAGCGGCCTGAACGCCTTCGTCCCGGCGAAGTGCTTCGCTGGTGCCGTGCTGGGCGATGCTCCCCTCCTGAAGAATGTAGCCGTAGTCGGAATTTTTCAGTGTGACGCGGGCGTTCTGCTCGGCGATCAGGATGGTCAGGCCTTCGGCCGCCAGGCGCTTGATGGTTTTGAAAATATCGGCAACCACCAGGGGCGCCAGCCCCATCGAGGGTTCGTCCAGCATGAGCAGCCGGGGCCCGCTCATGAGCGCGCGGCCGATGGCCAGCATTTGCTGCTCTCCACCGGAAAGTGTTCCGGCGGCTTGCCCGATGCGTTCCCGCAAGCGTGGGAACAGGGTCAGAACATAGTCCAGCTTGTCGCGATACGCCGCTTGATTGCGCGCTTTCAGGTAGCGGTAGGCACCGATCTCCAGGTTCTCGGCCACCGTCAACGGCGTGAATACATGGCGGCCTTCCGGCACGAGCACCATGCCCAGATCCACGATGTCACCCGCGCTCAAAGAGGCCAGCTCGACCCCGTCGTACACAATGCTGCCTCGAACCGGACGCAACAGGCCGCTAAGGCTGCGCATGGTGGTGCTTTTGCCGGCGCCGTTCGCGCCCAGCATGCAAACCACTTTGCCGTCGGGAACCACCATGGAGATATCCACCAGGGCATCAGAAACCCCATAAGAGGCGTACAGGTTCTTGATCTCAAGCATCGGCCGACTCCTCGGTTCCCAGGTAGGCTTCCAGCACTTTGGGGTCGCGGCTGATCTGCTCCCCCGTCCCTTCAGCGATTTTGCAACCGTAGTTGAGCACCACGATTTCATCGCACAGGCCCATCACAAAGCGCATGTTGTGTTCGACCAGCAGTATCGACGTGCCGGCGCGATTGACTTCGCGTATTACCTGGGCAACCCGGCTGACCTCGGCGTGTGGCACGCCGGCCACGGGTTCGTCCAGGAGCAGCAAACCGGGATTGGTGGCCAGCGATCGGGCAATTTCAAGAATTTTTGCCTCGCCGAAACTGAGGGCCGATGCCTTCAGATGGGCTTTGTGGGCCATGTCCAGCTGGTCGAGCTTTTCCATGGCAATCGTCCGGATTTCCTCTTCCTCGCGGCGTTGGCCCGGCGTCTTCATGACGGCCGCCAATATGCCGCTGGAGAACCGGCTATGGCAGCCGACCATCACGTTTTCAACGACGGTCAGGTCTTTGAAGATTTGCAGGTTCTGAAATGTTCGCGACATGCCGGCACCGATGCGCGTGTGCGACGGCAGGTTTTCGATGTAGTTGCCGTTGAACCGGACGCGGCCGTCGGTGGGTGGAAGCACCCCGGCGATGACATTGAACAATGTGCTTTTCCCGGCGCCATTGGGGCCGATAAGGCCTTTGATCTGGCCTTCTCGCATGGTGAAGCTCAGATTCGATACGGCCACCAGACCGCCAAATTGCATGGTGACGTTTTCTACGGACAACAGCGTTCTGTCAGGCATGTTTGCGCTCCAGCGACGATTTCTTGGCAGTGGACGACGGTGTCTGGTCGGCTGTGCCGGAGGATTGACGACGCGACTGGCGCCACCGGTCGGCCAGGCGCTCGGCCAGGCTGGCCAGCCCGCCGGGGAAGAACATGAGCACCACGATCATGGCCATGCCAAACACCAGCAGCTCTACGTCGTGCACGGATCGCAGCAGTTCGGGAAGCACCGTATACATGGCGGCGCCCAGAAGGCCGCCCCAGTACTTGCCCCAGCCGCCTACTGCGACCATGACCAGCAGCAGTACCGAAATCGAGAAGCTGAAGGATTCCGGCGACGCAAAAAGTGTGAAATGCACGTAAAGCGCACCGGCAAGCCCGGCCAGGGCGGCGGAAATGCAGAAAATGGTCACTTTCAGACGGTAGGCATTGATTCCCAGACTGGCCGCACCGATTTCACTGCCCGAAACGCTGGCCATGGCCCGGCCCGCCCGGGAATGGATCAGGTTATGCAGCCCCAGCATCAGCAGGAAGCAGAGGGTGCCCGCCAGGTAGTAAAAGCGGATTTCATTGTCGAAGGCGAAGGAGCCCGCCTGGATGGGCGCCACGCCGTACAGGCCGTTGGGGCCGCCGGTCAGGTCGATCAGTTCCACAAACAGTACCGACAGGATCGCGTTGGCACCCAGCGTCGCCATGGCCAGATAATGGCCGCGCAGGCGCAGCGATGGAATGGCCACGATCAGGGCGGCCAGGGCGGTCAGGCCAATGGCCGCGAGAATACCGAGCAATGGATCAATGCCGTAGTTCACTGAAAGCGAGCCGCTGGTATAGGCCCCCAGCCCGAAGAATCCGGCGTGACACAGCGAGATCTGGCCGCAATAGCCCATGATCAGATTCAGGCTCGCAATGAGGATGACATTGATGAAGAACATGACGCCGATCCCGACCAGGTAATTGTTCGGGAGCACGAGCGGCAGGATGAACAGCGCAATCCAGAGTGCCGCGAGCACCTTGACCGTGCCGGGCTTGTGGGGGCTGACTGAAGGTGTAATCATGAAAAGCCTCGCAAAGTATCGATGGGGCAAGGGTTGGACGGTGGCTACACTTTCGTGATGACGGCTTTACCCAACAGACCATTGGGCCGCAGGAACAACACCAGAAGCAGCAAGATGAAAGATACGGCATCCTTGAATTGCGAGGAAATCAGGCCCCCGGCCAGCGCTTCGGCGACGCCCAGAAGCACCCCCCCGATGAATGCGCCGTGCAGGCTGCCCAGCCCCCCCAGCATCGCGGCACTGAACCCTTTGAAGCCGAGCACCGCACCCACGTCGTAGGCAGTCAGTGTCATGGGGGTAATGATCACCCCGGCCACGCCGCCGGCCAGGGCGGCAATCATGAAGGTCCACATGCCCGAACGGCGTACGTTGATGCCCGCCAGCGAGGCCGCATCGCGGTCGGCGGCGACGGCACGCATGGATTTGCCCATGAGCGTTTTTTCGAAGAAATAGTGAACGGCCAGCATGAACAACAGCGTGATCGCTATGATCCATACGCTCTGCGGCTGAACCTGCGCCCCCATCAGGGCAATGGGCTGGTCCCCCGAGAATGCAGGGTAGCCCATGGGCATTTTTCCCAGAAAGATCATGACCAGGCTTTTGGTGCACAGGGCCAGCCCGATACTGATCATGGTGATGATGAGCGGCGAAGGCTGCTTGAGCGGGTAAATGGTAAGGCGTTGGGAAACAACCCCCACCACGCCAACCAGCGCAACGCCCACGACGCACGCCAGCCATACCGGCATGACGTTGGTTGCATAGGATGTTGCGGCGATCATGCCTCCCATCATCACCCAGTCACCTTGTGCAAAATTGAGTGCGTCGGTGCTCTTGAAAATAATGTTGAAGCTGACGGCGATAATGGCGTAGATGCTGCCCACCGTTACGCCGGCGACAACAAGTTGCAAAAGATAAGTAGCGGTGAGCATAGGAGGCTTTCTCGCAAAAGTTACAGGGTGCCGATGGCCGGGTGTTCCAGCGCAGGCAGTTCCACGCCCCATTGCGCCAGGCGCTGGCGCACGTTGGCGATATAGCGAACCAGAATGGCGCGTTCCTCTTCGAGCGGCGCGGCGCCCAGGCCGCTGTGTGCCGTCAGGGCCATGGCCTGGGCGGTTTCCGATTGGGGATCGCGCAACCAGGGGCAGTGATACCCCTTGAGCTCGATGGTGTCCAGGTAGTGGTGTACCCGGCGGCCGATGATGTCGCGGTCTTGTGCGGTCCACAGGGCGGCGCGTTCTCCGGCGTACACCCAGCCGAAATGGGCGTGCCGCTCCTTGGCCTGTACCACCCTGGAAAGCAGCGAGCTCACGACGGGATCACGGGTATTGGCCAGATAGGCCTTGTACAACTCCATTTCCAGGCCGTCCTCGACCGCCGAGTGGGTAACCAGCATGGCATCGCTGTGCTGGTTTTCGTCCAGAATCGTGCGGTCGCGGTATTGCAGGAACAGGGCTTCTTCGGCCGCATCGACCGGACGGTTCAGATAGCCGCCCAGCACGTTGGCCAGTTTGTTGAAGCTTTCAATATGCCAGGCCTCTTCCGTGTTGCGTACAGTGAGAAAATACTTGGGGTCCGACTCGCGGCCCTTTTCCAGGCACAGGCGAATCAGCAGTGCCGGGGTTTCGGTCAGGCAGGCGTATTCCACCCACGACCGCCAGCTCCAGGTCAGCCGGGCGGCGTCCAGCTCCTGCCGGCTGTAGCGGCTTTTATCAAGATCGGACCACGCAATATCGGTTTCCGGAACCCAGCGCTGTTGCTTGCCGGTTTCATACATCTCGCGGATCGAGTGTATGGACTCTTTCAGGTTCAGCGGAAAACGCTGCTCGACGAGCAGGGTGGTGGGTGCTGCATTCATGATGACTCCTTGCCGTACTAAAAGGCGCCGATTTTGGGATGATGGAACTCAGGCAGATTCACGCCCCACGCCTGCATTTGCCGGCGTATGCGTTGAACCGACGCCACAAAGACAGGCTTTTCCAGTTCTTCAGTCGTGGCGCCCAACCCGGCTTCCCAGGTAATGCGGTCGATTTCCACTTCCATATCCGAGGCCGGATTCTTCGGTGCAAGCCAGGCGCTGTGATAGCCGTTCAGTTCCACTTTTTCCATCATGGTGATGACGGCATCTTCGACACGCTGGATTTCTTCAGCGTTCATTTGAGGAATGCGGTAATCGAGATAGCGCCAGCCGAACGCGCAATGCCTGACTTCGTCGCGCATGATCATGGTGCAAACCTGACGCGCGACAGGGTCGCGCGTAATCTGCACCAGGTGCCGGAAAACATCGAAGGCAATTTCTTCGGCGGCGCAGACCAGTGCCGCCAGTGTGGCCTCGACACTGGTGTTCGGGTCGAGCGCCATTTTGCGCACCCCGTGAGTGGCCACCGATCCCTGGAATGCCTCCTGGGAAGGTGCTTCGATGTAGCCGCCCAGCATTTCAGCCATGCGATAGCACACTTCGGCATGGCGGCTTTCTTCTTGCGAACGGATGGTAAAGAAAAGCCGCAGATCGGGCGGGCAGGGGTCGCTGCAAAACCGCAGTTGCAGCGCCGGGCTTTCCGAAATGGCGCCGTATTCGCTCCAGGCGCGCCGGCTCCAGTACTGTCGGGCGGCATACCGCTGCTTCTCGGTATATTGGCCGGCGTCAAAGGCATCCCAGTCGATGTCGGTGGCCGGATCCCACTGTTTCTGTGTGGCCAGGTGGAACAGATCGCGAATTTTGGGAACCTCGGGATCGAGATTCAAGGGGAAAATACTGTTTTGCCTGTCAAGTATCAGTGACGGAGCACGTAATGCTGTGGCTGTCATGGTGTGTCCTTGAATAAATGAAATGAGACATGCGCCGAAGGCCGGGCCGGGTTATTTGTAGTCGGCCAGGTAGAAATTGCCGTTCTTGAAACCCAGCAGCACGATGTCGCTTTTGGACAGGCCCGAATGGCGCTCCGGCGAGAACGTCAGCATGCCGCCCATACCGGGGAAGTTGCGGATTTTTTCCAGTTCGGCCGCTACTTTTGCCTTGTCGCCTTTACCGGCTTCCAGGGCTTTTGCCGCCAGCACGATGCCGTCGTAGGTTTGTGCCACATACTGGTTGGGCGCACGGTTGAATTTAGCCTTGAACCGCTCGGTCATGGCCAGAATGCGCTGCTTCAGCGGGTCGGTATCGGGAAGGTCGGCGGCAACCGGGAATTTCACGCTCAGCAGCAGCAGGTCTTTTACCGAATCGCCGGCCAGTTCCATGTAACGCTGGGACACAAAGCCGTAGCTGTGGACCAGGGTTTTGTTGCTCAAGCCCAGCTGGTCGGCCTGCTTGATGAAAATGACCCCGGCCGGTGTCACGGTCCAGCACACAATGGCGTCGACATTGGCGTTCTTGATGTTGGTCAGCTGTGGCGTCAGATCGGTATCCGACGGATTGAAGCTTTCATAAATGACTTCCGCGCCGCGCTTGGGAGCAATGATCTTCATCTGCTCCACGGCACTTTGGCCAAAGCCGCTGCTGTCAGCCAGCAGGGCGACTTTCTTGATGCCCTTTTTCTCGAAGTAGTCGAACAGCCGGTCGATCATCTGGCTGTCATCGGCGGTGGTTTTGAAGGTGTTGGGGCGATCCTTCACCGGATTCACAATGGCCGCACTGCCTTCCGTGGAAATGAACGGCGTAGCGGCTCGTTCGGTCATGGGAGCCATGGCCAGTGCGATGCCGCTCATGTTGCCCCCGCCAACGATGACATCGACGTTATCCTGCGAAATCAGCCGGCGGGTGGCATTGATGGCCTTGCCGGTCTGGCTCTCGGCGTCGTAGAACGTCCATTTGATCGGCTTGCCCAGCACCCCTCCCGCCTTGTTGATGTCCTCGATGGCCATTTCCATGCCCAGTTTCATATCTTCGCCCAGGAAGGCGGCCGGCCCGGTAACGGACAGAATGGAACCGATGTGCACCGGTTGCTGCGCATAGGCGACCGATGAAGCCATCGCCAGAAAGGTGAATGAAGCCAGGGTGCGTTTGGCCAGACGTGCAACGATTGAAGCTCGACTCATAATGCTCTCCAGTAGATAGTACGGCAAGGTTTCAGAGATAACGGCACAACGTGTACAGCGGACTCACACCACCTCACGGATCTGCAAGGCGTGCGCAGTGTTTTGACGGTTGGAAGGCCCCTTGTGCAGCGGAACGCGCAAGGAGTAGCTGACCTGGTCTGCGCGGTAATGCGATACCCCGCAAAGCACCGGGGTGCCGGCGGCGTCGTAATACACCAGATGACGGGTAAGCACGGGATCGCCCGGGATCAGGCTGAGAAAATCTGAAAAATGGTCGGTGACGGCGCCGGCCTCGATACGCAGATCGGCATGGGTGAGCTCGACACGACGGGCCACGATATCGAGCAACGAGCCGCCGGCCAGTGTTTCGGGGCTGAGTTCGTCGATGCGCGACGCAATGATATAGCGGTAGTCGATAGAGATCGGAACATTCTGTGCGGTTCTTAAACGGATCACTTTCCAGACCAGATCGTCGCGCCCCAGCTTCAGAGTGTCGGCCACGTGGTCCGGTGCCGGCCGCTTTTCGCAGTGCAGGATTTTCAGCGTGATCGGGCGCCCGCGCGATGCCGACTGATTCAGGAAGTCCATTTCCGGCGTGAACTGCTCAACCACTTTTTCATGGCACACAAATGTGCCCACGCCTTGCACCCGCTTCAAATAGCCTTCGGTGACCAGGTCTTGCATGGCCGGACGTACGGTCATGCGGCTGACGCCGAACATCTGGCTGAGCTCCTGGTCGCTGTGAAAACGGGTGGCCTGATCGGGCCAGTTCAGCACCATGCTTAACAGGCGCCGCTTGATTTGCTCGTAAAGCGGTAAAGGGGAGTCCCTGTCGATCAGCGGTAACGAGGGCAGGGCGGCTGAGGCGTTGTCTTGGTTTTTCATGGTGCCATTAACTTGTATAGTTAATTAGATGTCTTGATGTCTAGATGTTATGATAGTATTTCAGACACTGCAATCAAATTTTCAAATTTCTTCTCATGAAACTTGCAAGCCTGGATGTGTCCCTTGCCTCGCCCCACGTTGAGGCCCTGAATTTTCTGGCGCCGGCCGGCCTGGGCAACTACGATGCCGTGCTGTGGTCGCCCCGTACGTTTCTGGACCATCTGGGCACCCGTATTGAACGACGGAACCCCGATGTGCTGTCGGCAACCGCCTCTGACGAGCTGTTGCGTATTTCCCGCCACTGGCGTCACGAGTTTGAGCGCCTGCTAAAGCGTGACGGAACGCTGGTCATTCTGGCGGAGCCCGAGAGCACCGTAGGTATACATACCCTGCAGGAAATCATGCCCTACGACAGCCTGGAGCCGCTTGCGCAAATGCTGCAGGTTAGGCCGGCGCCTTACCAGGCGCCGCAGGCCTTGCCCTGCAGCCACACCGGCGAGCCGTTTCGATCCCTGTTTGAAGATTTGGCTGGTCTCATTCAGCCCACAGTGACGCTGCAGCAATGGCCCGGCATTCCCGCCTTGTTTGATGCCGTTGGCCGGCCCTTGGCCGCGTATGTCAGTGTGGTGCCCGGACGCGTGCTGTGGTTACCCTCACTGGACAGCCCGGCGTTGCAGGCACCGGCCAACGCGGATCGGCTGGTTCATGCCCTGGGAAGGTGTCTGGATCGCCTGGGGTTCATGGCCGGGGTGTCGTATGCCCCGTGGTTGTCCCGATACGTCACCCCGCAAGAAGGCCGGTCGCTGCAGGCACGCCGGCAATTGCTGCAGGAACGTGCGGCGCTCGA
This sequence comes from Burkholderiaceae bacterium, assembly GCA_050252075.1. Classification (GTDB taxonomy): domain Bacteria; phylum Pseudomonadota; class Gammaproteobacteria; order Burkholderiales; family Burkholderiaceae_B; genus JAAYGT01. Next base: position 31,603 of record JBFWLP010000012.1, read on the forward strand.
TGACAAGATCCGCGAGTGTGACGCCGTTATCGGCGAAATCGAGTTCTACAAACAGGTCGTCGGCGGCGGCGGGCGCAGTGCCCGTCTGGCTGTGGCCGAAAGCTTCCGGCGCAATGGCTATGTGGTGCAGCACGACTGGCTGAACGAACAGATCATTATTATTGAAGACGACACGCACTGGGTTGCCGCCTATGTACTGTTCGACGGCGACGACACCGGTCCCGCCGTGTGGGCGCAGGTGAATGACGCCGCGGCGCGCGTCCGTACTTACTTCAATCGGCCGACGCTTGCGGTGCTGATCGATTGCACGCAGAACAACAAGCCATTCAACCAGCGCGCCGTACCCGGTCCGTTGACGCTTCAGGGCCGCGCCAACCGTGTGCCGGTGGTGGAAAGCCCCGCCTTGTATGGCTGGCTCGACACGCGCGAACCGCTGTCCCTTGTGGTGGAACAGACAGCGCAGGGCGACAGCCTAAGGCAACAGCTATACCAGCGCGGCGTGCACGCATTACAAACGCCCGCGCCCGGGGCCGACTGAACGGCCTGCTGCGCCAATGGGCGCTGCAGGCAACAGGCCTAGATTTCGCGCCCGTTGTGAAAGTCTTCGCCGTAATGGCTTTTCAGCACATTCACGGCTTCCTGGGCGTTTTCCACATAGGTGATCAGGTTTTTGTCGGCAGCGTCGATCATGCCTTCGTCGACCAGGAACTGAAAATCGATCACCCGTTCCCAGTACTCTCGGCCAAACAGCATGATGGGTATCCGGTCCATCTTTCCGGTTTGCACCAGGGTCAGGGCTTCCATGAGCTCGTCCAGTGTGCCGTAACCACCGGGAAAGGCCACAAGCGCCTTGGCGCGCAACATGAAATGCATTTTACGCAGCGCAAAATAATGAAATCGAAACGCCAGGGCCGGTGTCATGTAGGGGTTGGGCGCCTGTTCGTGGGGCAGGGTGATGTTCAGGCCGATGGACTGGCAGCCTACATCGTGTGCGCCATGGTTGGCCGCCATCATAATGCCCGGCCCCCCGCCGGTGATCACCACGTAATCGCGTTGCCGTTCGTGCTGGAACTGGCATGACACCAGTTGGGAAAACTGGCGTGCCTCATGGTAATAGCGCGAATAGTGCAGGGCTCGCCGGGCCTGAAGCAGGTGGCGCTCGGCATCGAGCAGTGCGGTATGGGTGTCGGCGGTGGGGTTGGCTTCGTGGTCGGCCTTCAGGGCATCGCGCCGGGCGGACACGGTGTCGTAATACGCCTGTGCGTTCTCCGGCGCGACAATACGTGCGCTGCCGAATACCACCACCGTTGACCGGATGCGATGCTCCCGCATGATCATGTCGGGTTTCAGGTATTCCAGTTGAAGGCGCTGGGATCGCAAGGCCTCGCCGGCCAGGAAGTCGGGATCGGATTCGGCCAGGCGGTAGGCCGGGCTGCGCATGATGGCGTCGCGCAGGGCGTTCAGCGAGGGGTCGTCCATTCGATCAGGAACCCTTCCAGCTGCGCACGGCACCGGTATCGATATGCACGAAGCGTGAGTTCGGGTAAAAGCCCACACCGCCGGCCTGCAGCGACAGGGCGGCGTCGCGCAATTCGGCCAGCGGCACACCGGGCAGGCGCAGATCAATGGCCTGGCCTTCCATGTGCAGGCTGCGTCTGGCCACACCGCCGCCCCCGCGCGCGCGCAGCATGGCGTTGGTGTGCGGCGAGCGATAGCCCGAAATGATGTGAAAGGGAAGATTCACCTTGAGCGCCAGCCGCAGCCTGTGCATGATGTCGTACAGCTTGGGATCCATGTGCCCGACGGTGTCGGTATAGTGATCACGCAGGAAGTGATTCAGGTGCTGCAGTGCATCGGGCACGTAGCTGCGTCCCACGGCATACACCAGTTTCACTTTTTCATGGGTATGGGTGTGATCCATGGCCAGGGCTCTGGACGAGGGCTGGGTTTGAAAGGTGGCGGCCGCCACCCATGGGCTGGCCCCGGAAAACACAAGAAACGAGGAAGTCTTCAAAAAACGGCGGCGCGTGGGCCGGGACGGTGCTGTCATAGGTAAACGGTGCGTGTCAGGGCAGGGGAAGCGGCGCCGCGGCGCGCGATTTCAGCGCGGCATGCAGGCGGCTATCCTGTTGATATATATCGGGAAAGAAATAGACTTTACCACTCTTCACGACCGCCGTGCTGTAAGCAATCAGTACAGGAATGGCCTGGTCGAGCCGTATGGTTTGGGACTTGCCGGCGCTCATGGCTTGCCGGATGCGTGATTCCGGCCACAGCGGATTATTGTCGAGCACGAATTTGGCCAGCTCGACCGGGTATTCGATACGAATGCAGCCGTGGCTGAAATCCCTGCGTACGCGCTCGAAAAGGCCGGGCGAGGGGGTGTGGTGCAAATATATATTCTGGTCGTTGGGGAAAATGAACTTGATGTCACCCAGCGCATTGGCCGGCCCCGGCCGCTGGCGTATCCGCCATTCTCCGCGTGCCACGGCGTCGATTGCCTGCGGCGTAAGCTCGGTAACCACCTGGCCCTCACGCGTGACGAACTCGAAGCCCTGGCCGGCAAAATAGGCGGGATCACGCCGCAGCCGCGGCAGTGTTTCTCCGCGTGCAATGGACGGTGGGACATTCCAGTACGGGCTGAACTCGATGAACCGCATGTCTTCCTGGAAGACCGGTGTGCGCGTGTTCAAGGCTTTACCGACGATCACCCGCATTTCCAGCTTGATGTCGACCTCTTGGCCCTGCACTTCATAGGCACGCAGGGTGAATTCCGGGATATTCACGACGATCATGCGTGGCGCGTGCAGCAAAGGTGTCCAGCGCAGACGCTCCAGGGTAAGCGCCATTTGCGTGACGCGTTCGGCCGGTGGGGTGTTCAGGGCCGCCAGCGTCTGGGCGCCGAGCACACCGTCGGCTTGAAGGCCGTGACGTTCCTGGAAGCTTTGCACACCGTGTGCCAGCGCATCGTCGTAACTTGCCGCAACGGTGCTGCCCAATGGCAGGTCGCCCAGTGTTACCAGGCGTTGTGCCAGGGCTGCCAACTGATCGTAGGGCTCGCCGGGTTTCACCGATTTGCGGCCACGGGGAATAACGAGCGGTATTTCCCATGCCTGCGCATCCAGCCGGCGATAGTGTTGCATGGCATCGCGTATGGCCTGATACAGCGGCAAGCGGGGAGCCGCCTGGTCGAGCGCCTGGGATAAGTATTGTCCGGCCAGCGCGGCATCCAGATAGGCCTGGGGATCAAACGGCGGGGTGGCAGGCGCCTTGAATTCATGCTGCAACGTTCGGGGATTCAATCGGCCCTGATGCAGATCGCGCAGGTAGCGCAGCAGCGCCTGGGTGAGTGCGGCGTCAAGCGGTGCCCATTGCGCGGGGTCGGAGGAGCCCGCCGCCGCCCGGCCAAGGACGGCGGACTTCAGCGCCGCCGCCTGGTAATCGGCGGGCTCCAGCCCATGGCTGTGGGCCTGCGTCAGGGCATCGAGTGCAACAAACGCATTGTCGGTGGGCCCCGCGTGATCAAACCAGCGCAACGGGGGGGGCGTTTCAGGTAGCGGGGCGAGCGGCTGCGCCGACGCCGCCGCCATGAAGAACACGCCGGCAATCCATAAAAAATAGCGATGCATATGATGTCCCGAGCAGGTGAATCCCGCGCCCTGTGAGTGCCTATTCTACCGATTACTGTTCTATTTATGGAACAGTCCGTGCCACCTTCACCGGCTAGTTCCCGCGTCGGAGAGCCCGTACTATAGCTTTATTCCAACAACGTTCAGGAGCCCATCATGGCAAAAGTTCTCGTTCTGTATTACTCGGCCTATGGCCACATTGAAACCATGGCTCATGCCGTGGCCGAAGGTGCCCGGTCGGCCGGTGCCCAGGTCGATGTCAAGCGCGTTCCGGAACTGGTACCCGAAGAGGTCGCCAAAAAATCAGGTTTCAAGCTCGATCAGTCGGCTCCGGTCGCCCAGGTCAGTGATCTGGCCGACTACGATGCCATCATTGTCGGCACGGGTACCCGGTTTGGCCGCATTTCCTCCCAGATGGCCAACTTTCTGGACCAGGCCGGCGGCCTGTGGGCCAAGGGCGCCCTGAACGGTAAAGTGGGTGGGGCGTTCACCTCAACCGCCACCCAGCATGGCGGCCAGGAAACCACGCTGTTCTCGATCATCACCAACCTGCTGCATTTCGGCATGGTCATTGTTGGTCTGCCCTATAGCTTCCAGGGCCAAATGACACTCGATGAAATTGTGGGCGGCGCACCTTACGGTGCCACCACACTGGCCGGCGGCGACGGTTCCCGCCAGCCGTCGTCCATCGAGCTCGACGGCGCGCGCTTCCAGGGCCGTCAAGTGGCTGAAGTAGCCACCAAGCTATTTGGTTGAACATTCACGGGTGCGGCGCTGCCGTGCCCGTGAAATCAAGGTAACGAGGTAGGTAATGGGTTTGCTGGTCGATGGTCAATGGAAGGACGCCTGGTACGACACCGAGTCAACCGGTGGGAAATTTGTGCGCAGCGACGCGCAGTTTCGCCACTGGGTAACACCAGACGGTGCGGCAGGCCCTACGGGCGAGGGCGGGTTTGCCGCCGAACCCGGGCGCTATCACCTTTACGTATCGCTGGCTTGCCCCTGGGCGCACCGCACCCTGATCTATCGTGCCATCAAGGGGCTGGCCGACATGATTTCAGTGTCGGTGGTCAACCCTTTCATGGGGGAAAACGGCTGGACCTTCGACCCCGGCCCCGGCGTTGCTCCCGACAGCATCGGCAACGCCCGGTATCTGTATCAGGTGTACTTGCGTGCGAAACCCGGTTACAGCGGACGGGTCACCGTGCCGGTGTTATGGGACAAAAAGCGCTCTGCCATTGTCAGCAATGAGTCGGCCGACATTATTCGCATGTTCAATTCGGCTTTTGATGCGGTGGGCGCCCGGCCGGGCAATTTTGTGCCCGAGCCGCTGCGCCGGGATATCGATGCCTTGAATCGCCTGGTATACGACACCGTGAACAACGGCGTGTACAAGGCGGGTTTTGCCACCGACCAGGCCGTTTACGAAGAGGCTGTCGGAACACTGTTCCATACCCTCGACCAGCTGGAAGAGCGCCTGGACAGCCAACCTTATCTGTTCGGCGAGGCGGTCACCGAAGCCGACTGGCGATTGTTCACCACACTGGTTCGCTTTGACCCTGTGTATCACGGACACTTCAAATGCAATATCCGCCGCCTGGCCGATTACCCGAATCTGTGGAACTACACCGGGCGCCTGTATCGGTATCCGGGTGTCAGCAACACGGTTGATTTCGGGCATATCAAGCAGCATTACTATCGCAGCCATCCCACCATCAATCCCACGCGTATCGTGCCGGTGGGGCCGGCACGTTTGCCCGGAGGCGAATAAAAGAGGGGGGTTATCCGCGTTTAGGCCTGTTTAGGGTAGTGAAAATCTGTTACGATTTTTTGGGCTCGTTTCCCCTGAACTGATTCTATCCGCGAGATTGCCTTGAAATCGACGCTTAAAGTCTGCTTTGCCGCCGCGCTTGCTGCGTTCACCCTAACGTCGTGCGACAGTGGCAGCAATGTCGCGGCGCATGTCGATCCTCCCGCTCCCGCGCAAACTCCGAACATTCTGTTCGTGATCATGGACGACGTGGGAATCGACCAGATGGCGTCGTTCGGCTACGGCGGCCTTACTCCCCCCCACATGCCGAATATCGATACAATCGCCCGCGCCGGTGTGCGTTTTCGCAACACCTGGTCCATGCCCGAGTGTTCACCCGGCCGGGCAGCGTTTTTCGTGGGTCGTTATCCTACACGCACCAATATCTATCAGGCCATCGGCCCCAACGACCTGGCGAACTCGCAAATCTCGCCGTACGACGTGACGGCGCCCAAGCTTATCAAGAAAGCGAATTATGAAAGCGCCATGTTCGGCAAGTTTCACCTGGCCGGGCCGGAACACAACCAGGCCGGCAATGCTACGCCGCAGGTGCTGGGCTGGGATTACTTTTACGGCTGGATAGGCGGGTTGCCGGCATCCATCGATACCACCGCAGGGGGTGTGGCTGCCGAGAAAACCCACATGTGCGGCTTTGTTCCCGGCAAGGCGGCGGGCGGCGCCGACACCGGTGCCTGCTATCAGCCCGATACCTCGTGTACGGTGCTGAATCGCCTGTCTGAAAAGCACGATCCCCCCGGCCTGCAGTGCCTGGATTCCGGCGGCATCTTCGTGCCCAACCAAACCTGCGGTGTGCCGCCTTCCACGCTTAACTTCACCCGACAGAATGCTTACTATGTGTCGCCGCTGGTGATCATCAACGGCGAACGGGTGGAAGAGGTTCCGTTGACCGATCCGCGTGCGCGCGGTTACCGCACCACCATTGAAACCGATGCCGCCATCGACTGGATCAATACCCGTCCCGCAGACCGCCCCTGGATGGCCACCGTCAGCTACAGCGCTGCACATACACCGTGGCAGCAACCGCCTTCCTCGCTGCTGGGCGGGCCCGACACCATGGCAACCGACGGCCTGAATTGCACGCAAACCGGTGCAGGCCGCATTATCCAGAATCAGATGACCGAAGCCATGGACAAGGAATTCGGCCGCTTGCTGGTGGAAACCGGTCTGGCCAGCTACGACGACCAAGGCAAGTTGGTGTACGACCCCAAGGCATCGAACACCGTCATTGCCATCGTGGGCGACAACGGCACGCTGGGCAGCGCGGTAAAGCAGCCGTTCCAGACATCCCAGGCCAAAGGAACCGCCTACCAGACCGGGGTGTGGGATCCCTTGATCATTGCCGGCCCGCAGGTGCAGGAGCCTGACCGCGAGGTGGATCACATGGTCAATACGGTCGATCTGTTCCAGTTTTTCGGTGAACTGGCCGGCGTCGATGCCCACAAGGAAGTTCCCCGTACCATCGATTCCGTGGGCATATTGCCGTATCTGACCAATCCCGGCCAATCCAGCCTGCGCACCATCAACTTCACCATCGGCGGCTTCAACATCCAGGCGAACGGCGCCCGCAATGGTCCGTGTGCCATCAGCACCAGCTGCACGCAAATCCCCATATCGAAAGAAGTCTGCGAAGACAATCAGGGCATCTGGTGGGGTCCGGGTTACAGCGATCCCTCGGTCATTCCCAATGGCGGAGCGGGTTACCAGATGTGTGGTCAGGTCAACCAGGCCTTGTACAAGGCGGGCCGCCCCTTGCTTGACATCCTTCCCGACGTATCCACCGCCATACGCAATGACCAGTACAAACTTGTGCGCAACACCATCCAGACCTATCAGCCGGCCAGTGACACCATTGCCATGGTGGTCAGCGATGAACTGTATGAAGTGAACCAGGCCGTGCCCAAGCCGTTGCTCGATACGCCCGACAAGAACCTTTTGCTGTCGCCCACGGCCGATACCCAGGCGGTGTATACCGAACTAAGCACCAAGCTGGACAGCATGCTGGCCGCCTCGCCGTATTGCCCCGGCGACGGGAACAGTGACGGCGTGGTCAATGCGCAGGATCTTTCCGAATGGGGCAAGATTGCCAATGCCTGGGGCTTGTCCAGCGTGTACGATTTTGTCGTCAACAACGTACGTGACGGTCTGACCAACTCGGTGGACGCCGATGTCATTCAGGCCAACCTGGGCCGAACCTGCCCACCGTCTTATGGCATTTACTAAGCGGTTTGCCTGGGGCGTCGCTGCGGTCGCCGGCGTCGCCCTTGCTGCGGTGCTTTACCAGGGTACACGCTTGCCGGCCCACGCTTCCGGGCCGGTGGTAATTCTGGGCGACGGGGTGGATACCCCCGCCGGAATGGCCTGGGTGCCCCCGGGTGTATTCCTGATGGGCAGCGATAGCAAGCTGGCCCAGCCCAACGAAAAACCGGCCCATAAGGTGCAGGTGCCCGGCTTCTGGATGGACACCACGCATGTCACCAACGACCAGTTCGCCCGGTTTGTTCAATCCACCGGCTATGTAACGACTGCTGAAAAGAAGCCCGACTGGGATACACTGCGCGTGCAGCTGCCGCCAGGCACACCCAGGCCGCCCCACCACGTGCTGATACCCGGAGCCATGGTTTTTGTGGGAACGGCAGCGCCCACCAGCATGGCAAACTACTGGCAATGGTGGCGGTTTGTGCCGCAGGCCAACTGGCGGCAGCCGCAAGGTCCGGGCAGTTCTATTCAGGGCAAGGGCGGCCACCCGGTGGTACAGATCAGTTACGAAGATGCGCTCGCCTATGCGGCGTGGGCGGGTAAGCGCCTGCCTACCGAAGCGCAATGGGAATATGCGGCTCGCGGCGGCCTGGAGCAGGCCACCTATGTATGGGGTGACGAACTGATGCCGGGCGGTAAACCCATGGCCAACTACTGGGATACCCGCCAGCGGTCGTTTCCGGTGGTCAGCCCGGAAGCCGGCGGGGCTACGGGAACCCTTCCGGTTAAAACCTTTCCGCCCAACGGTTACGGCCTTTATGACATGACCGGCAACGCCTGGCAATGGGTGGCCGACTGGTACCGGGCCGATTACTTTGCCAGTCAGGCGGCCGCTTCGGGCGGGCCCATTGCCAACCCTGCGGGTCCGGCAGATTCCTTCGATCCGGCCGATCCCGTGGCGCCCGCCAATGCCCCCAAGCGGGTGATCCGGGGCGGCTCGTTCTTGTGCAACGAGTCGTACTGCCTGTCTTATCGCCCCAGTGCGCGCCAGGGCTCGGATCCGTTCACCGCCATGTCCCATGTGGGGTTCAGGCTGGTAAAAGACGCGCCGCCGCCTAGCGAATAAGCTGGTTCACCTCGATGACGGGCAGCATGATCGCCAGTACGATCAGCAGCACAATCCCGCCCATCACCAGGGTCATCAGGGGTTCCAGAAGGGCGGTCATGGCCAGGGCGCGTCGTTCCAGTTCAGCCGACAGGGTCTGCGAGGCGCGCTCCAGCATGGCGGGCAGCTTGCCGGTGCGTTCGCCGCTGTCGATCAGGTGAATGAGCAACGGCGGAAAAACTTTTTGCCGGCGCAGCGCGCCGGCCAGCGAACTGCCTTCGCGCACCAATGCAGTGGCTTCACCGGCGGCAAGACGAAGCCGGTCATTGGCCAGGGTGCGTGCCGACGCGTCCAGGGCCGCCAGCAGCGGTACGCCTGCGCCGGTCAGAATGGCCAGTGTGGCGGCGTATCGGGCGGTATTCACACCAGCCACGTAACGCCCGACCAGCGGCAGACGCAAAACCCGGGCGTGCCACCGAAGCCGGGCGGCCGGACGGCGCAACTGCAAACGCCACACAGCCACCATGGCGGCTATCAGTGCGGCGGCGGCCAGGCCGTGCTGTTGTACGCCGCCACTGACAAAAAGCAAGGCCCGGGTCAACCAGGGCAGGGTCTGCCGGGCATGCTGAAACGCGCCTACGACTTGCGGAACCACGTAGCTGAGCAGGAAGAACACAACGACAGTGGCCACGATTATTACAATCACCGGATAAATAAACGAGGTGAGGATCTTGCTGCGCAAGGATCCGCGCGATTCGATGTACTCGGCCAGCCGTTCCATCACCCGGGACAAATCGCCCGATTGCTCGCCGGCGTCGATCAAGGCCCTGTAAACGTCAGGAAAGTCGCGTGGATGGGCCGCCATGGCATCGCATAGCCGATGGCCGGCGCGAACATCGGCCCGCACAGCGGCGAGCACGTCGCTGATCCGCGGGTCGTCGGATTGTTCCAGTGTGGCGCTCAAGGCGGTTTCCAGCGGCAGGCCGGCCGCCAGCAGGCTTGCCAGTTGGCGGGTTACCCAGCCCAGTTCGGCGTCGCTGAGCCGCTTGCCCCATCGGGTGTGATGTTGGCGCAGGCGGGTCATTCCCGTTTGCTGCACCGAAAGTGGAAGCAGGCCGCGGGAACGCAGCAACTGTCGGGCGTTGCGTTCATTTTCCGCGTCAATCAGGCCGCGCTCGATGTTTCCCGTGGCGGTAGCGGCTTCGTAGCGATAGCTTGGCATGGTCGGCGCCTTGGGTGGCTTAAGTGTCGCGCGTTACGCGAGCCAGCTCTTTCACCGTGGTTATCCCCCGATGAATCCAGCGCTGGCCGTCATCGTGCAGCGACCGCATGCCCGTCTGGCGGGCGCAAGCCTGCAGGGCCTGTTCGTCGGCGGCCGTGTGGATCAGCCGGCGCATCGGTTCATCAACGGAAAACAGTTCATGAATTCCGGTGCGTCCGCTGAAACCGGTGTGGCCGCAAGCGGAGCAACCGTCGGCGTGCCATTGCGCCGTGCCGTCGGCCTGGGGCACTTTGCAATGGCCGCACAGCTTGCGCAGCAAACGTTGTGCCAGCACCCCTCGCAGCGTCGAGGCCAACAGAAATGGTTCGATGCCCATGTCAACCAGGCGGGTGACCGCCGAGACGGCATCGTTCGTGTGCAGCGTTGCCAGCACCAGATGGCCGGTCAGCGAGGCCTGCACGGCAATCTGCGCTGTTTCCAGATCGCGTATTTCTCCGATCATGATGACGTCGGGGTCTTGCCGCAAAATAGCCCGCAAGGCCGAGGCGAAGGTGAGATTGATGCGGGCATTGACCTGGGTCTGGGCGATACCGGAAAGATCGTATTCAATGGGATCCTCGACGGTGATGATGTTGGTGGTACTGGTATCCAGGCGGCCCAGCGCGGCATACAAGGTGGTCGTCTTGCCGCTGCCGGTGGGGCCGGTAACCAGCACAATACCGTGAGGCAGGTGGATCAGCCGGTCCAGCTCCTGCAGCGTGTCGGGGGCCATGCCCAAGGCACCGAGCTCGAGCCGGCCATTTTCTTTGTCGAGCAGGCGCAACACCGCGCGCTCGCCATGTGCGGTGGGCAGCATCGATACACGGACATCAATGGGGCGCCCTCCCACACGCAAGGCAATGCGTCCGTCCTGCGGCAGCCGCTTTTCGGCAATGTCCAGATGCGCCATGATCTTCAGGCGCGATATCAATGCGTTGTGCAGGGCACGGCGCGGGTTCACGATATCGCGCAAGGTACCGTCAACCCGGTAGCGCACCACGGAATAGGTTTCAAAGGCTTCCAGGTGGATATCGCTGGCGCCGTCGCGTACGGCCTGCGTGAACAGCGCATTGATCATGCGGATCACCGGAGCGTCGTCATGGGCCTCCAGCAAATCTTCCACAGGAGGAATCGCCTGCATCAGGCGATCCAGGTCGATTTCATTGGCCGCCGCATCGACAACGGCTGCCGCATCGTCGGTACTGGCGTAGGCGGCCACCAGCAGCGTGTCGAGCTCGCTGTCGCTGACAGTGCGTTGCGGCAAGGCGCCATAGCGTCGGCGCAGTTCGTCCAGCGCCCATGCGGGCGTGGTGTCAGACACCAGCACGGTAGTGCCCGCGCTGCTGGTTTGGAGCAAGGCGCGATGTGTCCGCGCCCACGCGTAGGGCAGTCGCGCTGTCATAGGCTTTCTTTGGGTGCCGGGGCGGCCTCGCCACCCGGTGTGCGCAGATCCAGCAAGCCGGTGGCGGGGTTCTGCTCGAACGCGGGCAATTGCGTGATGCCGGGATCTTTCGTAAGCCAGTTCGACCGTGGCGGCAATCCGGATTGCTGGGAACGCATGTAGTTGTAGCGGTCCAGCGTGACGCCGGCGCTGTCGCGCGCATTGCGCACAATGTGCGGGCGCAAGAAAACCATGAGATTGGTTTTGGACCGGCTTCGGCTGTCGTAGCGGAACAGGTTTCCAATACCTGGAATGTCGCCCAGCAGCGGCACGGATTGGGTGGTGTCTGAAATTCTGTCCTCGAGCAAACCGCCCAGTACGATAATTTGTCCGTCGTCTACCAGGACATCGGTGTCGAGCGCCCGCTTGCGGGTTACCAGTTGGGTGGTCGACAGCGACACGTTCGGATCCAGGCTGCTGACCTCCTGGTAAATGGAAAGCCTTACGGTGCCGCCCTCGGAAATTTGCGGACGGATGCGCAATGTCAGACCGACATCCTCGCGGGTGATAGTCTGGAACGGGTTGCTCGCGCCGTCGGCCGAGGTGGTGTATTGCCCGGTGACAAACGGCACGGTGCGCCCCACGATGATGCTGGCTTCTTCGTTGTCCAGTGTCATCAGGTTCGGCGTGGACAGCACGTTGGCTCCGCCGCGCGATTCCATGGCGCGGGCGAGCACTTGCAGATTGATGAGCTCATTGCCCAGAATATTCACTGTTCCCTTGACCACTCCCAGGCTAAGGCCCTGGCCCAGCGAGTCAATGGTGCTCAGTTCATTGACCGACAGGCCGGTGCCTCCCAGGTTGGCTCCGCCGAAAAAGGCGGCGTTGCCCGACGAGACATCGTTACCGCCCAGCATCCATTGAATGCCGAATTCGCTGGCATTGTCGGCATTCACTTCCACGATCAGGCTTTCCACCAGAACCTGGGCGCGCCGCTGATCCAGTTGGTCAATGACTTCACGCAGGTTGCGGTAGAGCGGGCCGGGCGCGGAAATAAGCAAAGTGTTGCTGGCCGGGTCGGCCTGTATGGTGGCCCCCCCGGCGGAAAAGGCCACGGACTGGTTTGCATTGGTCGGCCCGGTGAACGGGGCCCCTGCACCGCCGGCCGGCAGGGGAGCAGACTGGCGCATGCCCCCAAGCAAAGAGGCCGGGGTGGAAAATTCACCCGAAACGTCGCCCGGCGTGTCGCCGGCGATCCCGGACAGGTCGCCGGCACCGATGCCCGCCGATCCCTGGCTGGAGCGCTCCAGGCCGCTCAAGGCGCCGCGCAGCACCTGGGCCAGATGAACGGCTTGTGCATTGCGCAGATACACCACGTGCAAATTGCTGGACTGGGCGTTGGGGTTGTCGATCTGCCGGATCAGGTTACGGGCCAGAGCAAGTTTTTCGGGGCTGTTGGCTCGCAGCAGCACTGAATTGCTGCGCGGGTCGGCCACCACCACGGTTTGATGAGTGCCACCGCCGCCGGCCCGTTCGTCCAGCAGCTGGGCTGCAAGAGCGGCGACATCGAGTGCCACGCCGTAACGCACCGGAATGACGTCGGTGTTCATGGCGTCAGACGTGTCAACTTCGGCAATCACCCGAGCGATGCGCTGCACATTGTCGGCATAGTCGGTGACGACCAGTGTATTGTTTCCGGGATAGGCATTGATGACATTGTTGGGCGTGATCATGGGGCGCAACATGGGTAGCATGTTCGCGGCATTCTCATAGCGCAGAGGAAACACGCGGGTAATCAGTTCTCCTGAATTCGGTTGCGAGCCGTCGGAAACCGCCATGCCCTGGGTTTTTGCATCGGCTTCAGGCACAACGCGATTGACCCCGTTGACATTCACCACCGCAAAGCCCTGCATGCGCAAAGCGCCCAACAGCATGGAATAGGCTGTTTCGGCGTCGACCGGCACTTCGGAAACAAGGGTCAACTGCCCCGCAACACGCGGGTCGACCACGAAATTGCGGCCGGTAAACCGGGCCAGTGCACGCACCACACCTTTCAGATCGGCATCCACAAAATTGAGCATGGTGCTGGGGCCGGACGAGCGTCGGGGTGCGGCGGGGCTTTCAGGGGCGGTTGATGAGGCGCCGGGGCCGGTGCCGACCGGCCGGGGCCCGGTGGCGTCGTAGACCGGTACCGGGCGGGTGGACGGCGGCGGTTCGCGGCGCCACCCCTGGCCCGTGGACGTATGAACCACCAGTTGCGACGGCCCGGTGTCCGGTGCGGAAACGTTGGGTGCCGCGCACCCGCCAAGCACGAGGCAGACAAGAGCGGACAGGGTGCGAATCCGGTATGGGAAAGGGCGGTCAGGCGTGTTGCTAAAGTGATTCATGGTTGGGCGGGCGCTTTTGGGTATTATCGTTTTAAGGGTTTGTCGTGGCCGGGTATCGCAGCACGATGTGGTCGTCCCGGCGCGGGCCGAGTGTGGCCAGCATGTCGAGCAAGGTGGTCTGTATGCCGGGCGGTGACGCCGGGTTCACCGTGACACTACCCTCGAAAAGGCGCAAACCTTGCGCACCGAGCGTACCATTTCCGTTGAACAACAAATGCCCTTTGGTCGTGCTTGCCTGCACGTTCACCGTATTTTCCTTCCCCTGATCAACACGGGCTACATAATCGCCCACCGGGCGGACCGAGGTCAATGCAAAGGCGGCGTCACGCCATTCGATATCCAGCAATTTCGTGCCCACAGGCGGCCCGTTGTCGTCGGGAATAAACAGTGCCGGCCAGCGAAGGGTAATCCACCCCTGCGGATCCAGAGCGAAGAGCCGTGCATCAAGCGCGGCCAGTGCCTGCGCCGGCACACGCAGGGTTTGGGCCGACAATCCGGTTCCTTGCCATCCCGGCGACACCCGTACCGGGCCGTCCAGCCAGGGATGTGTGATGTCAATTCGCGGGGTCGGCCAAAGCGACATGTGCCATACCAGGGGGTCGGCCAGCGAACGTGCCTGCGGACCATTGCCAAGTGCCAGAATCGTCTGTCCCGACCACAGGGTGCCCTGGGCGTCCACCGGCCTGACGGGCCAGTGCGATGGAACAGCGTTCAGCAACCAGCGGGCCGGCAATACTACCAGCGCCGCCGCGAGCGCCACGGCTGCCAACAATACCGCCCAAACGCACCGTCGCATCATGGCCGGTTGTCCTGAAGAGGCTGAAGCACGAGACGGCCGGTGATGTACCCGGGGCGGTCGCTGCCGTCGGCATTGTTCGAGCGGCGCAAATCGACGCTGGCAGCGCGCAGGTGCAGTTGTTCAGGCAATCCGGCCAGCCAGTTGAACACCGGTTCCGCCGGGGCATTGTCCAGTTGCACGGTCCATTCCCGGGAAACGTGTTCCTGGGCCGATTCAGGCGACGAGACCAGTTGCGCGGGTAATTGCGCGCGCTCCAGGCTGTTTTGCAGGGCGGGGGTTAGTTGGGCAGGCGGCAGGCGCGCGGAGCCTTGTCCGGCCAGGCGTTGCGTTTCGGCAATAATGGCGTTGACCTGTGCGCTCTGGGCGCGCAGCCGCGGAAGCTCGGTGTGTGCCTTTTGCAGTGTGTGTACAGCGGGCTGTATGATCCAGAGCCACAGCAGCAGCCCCAGAAGCAAGGCGCCGGCGGCGCAAAGCAAATGCTGTTCCCGTTGGCTGCACTCGCGCCACCATCCGGCCAGTCGTGTGAAAACAGTCATTGGCCGGCTCCTGTGGCGGCACCCGGATCACGTTGCCGGATTATCCAGGTGTCGGGCTGGTCCGGCGATTTTTCAACCCGCAGGCCCTGTGCATAGGCGCGTTGCTGCAGCGCAGACTCATCGGTGGGCGGCGTGAAACCCGGTGCGAGTGTCAGCGTGAGCGTATCGTCGCGGTAGCTCAGGCGCGCAACGTAACCGGCGGTGAAACCCAGTGTTTCCGCCGCCGCCCGGGCCAGTGGCAGAAAGGCCGTATCGGCGGAGCCGCCGGCCCCTGCGAGCCGCTTGTCGCGTTCGCTGCGCGCTTGCTTAACCGGGTCGAGCACCACCGGAATATGGGGAAAAGCCTGCGTGACGGCTTGCTGCATGGTAGTTTCCAGCTGACGCATTTCATCACGCAACCGGTCTGTGTACAGATACAGACCCACCAGCCAGACCAGGGCCGCCAGAGCCACCCAGGCGAGCGGACGGCGCCAGCGGGTTGCTTGGCGATGGGGCCGGCAGTCGGGATCGGCCAGCGACCAGGCGGGTGCCGGGGTTTGCCAGTGATCATCGGCTGCCGGTGGTGTGGACCTTTCCGGGTTGTCATCGCCCGGCCACTGGGCCGGCAAGGTTGGAACAAAGCGGATCACCGGGAGATGGTGTGCGGCAAGCAATTGCCAGGCGGCGGAAAGCGCGTTGCGCTGTACCCAGGCTGCCGTTACTGATCCGTCGCGCTGTCGGGGCCCGTGCCCGATACACAGATCATCGATATCGCTCAGCGCCATGGGTTCGATACTGGCCAGCACTGCCGCATTCAGACGCCGGGCAGGCAGGGCGGGCAGCATCAGTGTGGTGACCACCGCGTCGTCGGGGTGGAGCAGGGCGTCAACGGCGTCGAACCTGAGCGCCTGCGCCATCTGGCGCACAGCCAGCCGACCCTTGCGGGTTATCCGATAACGCCGATCAAGGATAGCAAACGGTACAACGGTGTCGGGTGTCAGGTCTGACAGTGCGGGCAGGGCGATACGAAGACGATGCGTCATGTCAGTGCCTGACCCAGCGTATTTCGGGCAAACCGTTTCTGGGGCGATGCACCAGCGCCTGGATCGCAACGGAGGCGTTGTCCAGCGTGGCCCGGCCGGCCACACTGAACCACTCGCTGCGAACGTCGAGCTGGTTGCGATGGGCGAGCTGCCGGAAATCCAGCCGGTTATAAAAATCGGAGTAATTCACAAACCACATGCCGTTGTCCCGCTCCATAATTACTTCGCGCGCCTGAGCCAGATCCAGCTCGGGAATACTGGCACTGATAACCTCGGCGCGGGCGGTATTGATGTTTACCGTTGTTCTTGCCGGCAATACCGTCAGGTAACCGGCCAGCACGGAAATGGCCTCTGCAGGCATGCCTTCGATGCGGCGCAGATCATCGAGCTGCCGGGGGGGCGCCAGGGCCGGATTGCCCAGCGGCGTTTGCTGTGTTTGTGCGATATGGTCTGCCATCAAGGGTGCGAGGTTCTCCGGCAACTGAAGCGACCGCATCAGTTTCTTCAAGGTATTCAGTTCTTGCGCCTGTACCTGACCGTTCAACGCCAGGCGGGTCACATTATATTTACTCTGCTCGTCT
>JBFWLP010000013.1:0-48054 GCA_050252075.1 Burkholderiaceae bacterium
CAGCTTTTGGAAAGAATCCTATGAAATTTGTCGACGAAGCCACCATTGAAGTCATCGCCGGCAAAGGCGGCAATGGCGCCGCCAGCTTTCGCCGTGAAAAATTTATTCCCAAAGGCGGCCCCGACGGCGGCGACGGCGGGCGCGGCGGCAGTATTTACGCCATTGCCGATCGCAATATCAATACACTGGTCGATTTTCGCTTCGCACGGCTGCATCGCGCCAAGAACGGCGAAAACGGCCGCGGCTCCGACCAATATGGCGCGGCCGCCCCCGACATCACGCTGCGCGTGCCTGTCGGCACCACCATTTTCGACGCGGAAACCGGCGAGCAGCTTTTCGATCTGGATCGCCACAACCAGAAGGCAACCCTGGCAGCCGGCGGTCAGGGCGGAATGGGCAATCTGCACTTCAAATCCAGCACAAACCGGGCGCCCAAACAGTTCACCTACGGAAAAGAAGGTGAACAGCGCAAACTGCGCCTTGAGCTGAAGGTGCTGGCCGATGTGGGCCTACTTGGCATGCCCAATGCCGGTAAATCCACACTGATCACCAAGGTATCCAATGCCCGCCCCAAGGTAGCCGACTACCCGTTCACCACCTTGCACCCCAACCTGGGCGTGGTTCGCACGTCGCCCTCGCACAGCTTTGTGATCGCCGACATACCCGGGCTTATCGAGGGCGCCTCTGAAGGTGCCGGCCTGGGCCATCTGTTCTTGCGGCACCTTTCCCGCACACGGGTCTTGCTCCACCTGGTCGATGTGTCCACTCTCGATCCGGAACTCGACCCTGTCGACAAGGCAGTCACCGATATCCATGCCATTCTGAACGAACTCAAACTCTACGACGAAGCGCTGTACAACAAGCCGCGCTGGCTCGTTCTGAACAAGCTCGACATGGTCGACGACCCCCAGGGGCTGAAAGACCGTCTGTGCAAGGCGCTAAATTATCAGGGCCCGGTGTTCGGCATTTCGGCGCTCACCGGAGACGGCACCCAGGATCTGATCTGGAAACTGCAGGAATGGCTGGATGCCGAACGCGAAAGAGCCAATATCGAACACGACAAGGCGCAAGGCACCTACGTTGCCGAAGACCCCCGTTTCGACGACAAGCGCACCGATGCCGACCCTCGTTCCTGACGCGATGCGCGGGCCGGCAAAACGCTAAAATGTCATTGCAGCGCCCTTGCGCTGCCGTCCCCCGGTCTCTGGTTTCCCCATGAATGCGTTTTCCGATTCCTCCCAGTCAGTCGTTCTCAATGCCCACCGAATCGTCGTCAAGGTCGGTTCATCGCTGGTCACCAATGATGGTCGCGGCATCGACCTGAATGCGGTCAAGCAATGGGCATCGCAAATAGCCGCCTTGCACGGCCGGAACCGGCAACTGGTGCTGGTTTCCAGCGGCGCCATTGCCGAAGGCATGGTGCGGCTGGGATGGCCGCGCCGGCCCAATGCCATGCACGAACTGCAGGCCGCCGCCGCCGTGGGCCAAATGGGGCTGGTACAGGCGTATGAAGCGGCCTTCAGCACGCACGGCATCCGCACCGCGCAAATTCTGCTCACCCACGAAGACCTTGCCGATCGCCGGCGCTACCTGAACGCCCGCAGTACCTTGAACACCTTGCTTGCCCTGGGCGTGGTTCCCATCGTGAACGAAAACGACACCGTGGTTACCGACGAAATCAGGCTGGGGGACAACGACACCCTTGGCGCACTGGTCACCAATCTTATCGAGGCCGACAGCCTGGTCATACTTACCGACCAGCGTGGGCTCTACCGTGCCGATCCCCGACGCGACCCCACAGCGGAATTCGTCTCGATCGCCCAGGCGGGCGATCCTGCCCTGGAAGCCATGGCCGGAGGCTCGGGCTCTTCCATAGGCACCGGCGGCATGCTCACCAAAATACTGGCCGCCAAGCGCGCCGCCAACAGTGGCGGGCACACTGTCATAGCGTCTGGCCGGGAACCCGATGTATTGCTGCGGCTTGCATCGGGCGAACCCATAGGCACCGAGCTTCGTGCCCAGCTTCCCGTTAAGTCGGCGCGCCAGCGCTGGCTGGTCAACCATCTTAGGCTGCGCGGTCGCGTCGTTCTCGATTCAGGGGCGGTGAAGGCCGTCGCACAAGGGCAAAGAAGCTTGTTGCCGATCGGCGTCATCGGGGTTGACGGCGACTTCGAACGCGGAGACGTTGTGGCATGCGTCAACGAACACGGCGTTGAATGCGCACGCGGCCTGATCAATTACTCGTCGGCGGACACCCGCCGCATCATGCGCCAGCCCAGCCACCGTATTGCCGAAATACTGGGAACCATGTCAGACCCCGAACTGATGCATCGGGACAATATGGTTATCGCACAGTTTCAGGAAGCTCGTTAGCCTGTGCAACGCTGTCTGGGCTGGCGGAAGCCGCCCGGGTGGGGCCGGTGAACATATAGCCCCAGCGATGCACGGAACTGATGGGCAGCTCTTCACCGTAGCGCTCGAATTTTTTACGCAGACGGCTGATAACCACGCTTAACCGGGCCCGAGGCAGCTCGCCATCGGATCGCGTTTGAAGTTCAACGTGATGGCCAATGGCCTGGATAAGCTGCTCGTGCTCTGCGCGCAGTTCACGAGCGCCCAGCAAGAACGTGAAAATTACCCGCTCCTGGGACGACAGCGGTATGCGCCGACCCAACGGGCTGACAATGACCGTGTTGCCATTGGTCAGTTCCCAGCACCCCGACCGCTGCTCCTGGGCTTCGGGATCAAGGTTCAGGGCCGGCCCGGTGCCTTGTTTGCCGATGCCGCCCCCGCCTTCAGCCGCAGGCGGCACCGCCTGGGCGGCACCGGCACGTGCGAGCAGCCGCAGTACCGCCACCATGATCAGCGATGCCGACGACTCGGGCGGCAGATAAAGGTCGACACCGCTTTGCAGCAACTGTTCCAGCTGGGAAATATTGGGTGACGATACGACACCCAGCAGGCCAAGCCGGGGCAGCTGGCCACGCAGGTACGAGGCAATGGCACAGTTTTCGTTTTGCGAGCCCGCAAGCAGAACGACTGTGTTGGCCGGGTTCAGTGAACCGGTCAGTTGGGTGTAGAGCTCGGGCAAGGAATTGGCCACGGCGACCGATAGACCTTGTGCGTGCGCGTGCTGCACCCAGGCCTGCACAACCGCGCTTCCCGGCACGGCGACTTGTACGGGCGCATAAAAAACCACCTGGGGAGTTGAAAGCATAGATGACACCGGCAATGACGATTGAATCTGTGCGGAAGTACGTACAGTACTGTAGTCCATTTCCTGTATTTTATAGTTAACTTTACAGGAATTTTAATAAAATGTATTACGTTCGTGATATATTTTATTACCACTGTGATTCGGTTAAGTTGTCCAATCACACGTGTGAAAAAACTTGCCGACCGTCTTCGTTATGCTCGCAAACTGCGCGGTCTGTCGCAGAAGCAACTTGCGGTCGCGAGCGGTGTGTCGCAAAGCGCCATCGCCAATTACGAAACCCAGGCACGGCGGCAGCCCAAATTCATTTTTCAGCTTGCCGAAGCCCTGGCAGTGAACCCTTTGTGGCTGCTGAACGGCCAGGGCGCCATGGAGCCGGTCGGTTCGGCAACCCATGAACTGCCCGCCTATGTGCTTGCCGAGCATCCCATCGATGGAACCCCCGTATTGTGGCCGTTTGCGTCGGTATCGCCGGCCAGGTACTGGGCACTTCCCCCCGGCCGGCGGAAAATGGTTGAAAAAGCGTTTGCCAGCCTGGTAGCCTCGTTGCAAGACGATTAAAAAAACCCCTGTGCCGGGGAGCAACGTGCCATACACAAGACGTACAACACAATTGCTCGCGACTCAGGGGCCAGGCGCCAGAAGATGGCCCGACAGCGCGTTGCAACAACGCGCGGTCAGGATTTACTGCTTGACGGCATAAAGATACAGCTCGACACGACGATTCAGTGCACGCCCGGCGGCCGTGGCGTTGTCACCAATAGGGTTGGCCGAACCGCGACCCTCGGCCGAGAGGCGAACCGGGCTAACCCCCTGATTGGCGAGATACCCGGTAACTGCCTGTGCCCGGTTCACAGACAAGGTTTGGTTGACGGCAACCGACCCGGTGCTGTCGGTGTGGCCCACCGCTTTGGCACGCAGTTCGGGATGCTGCACCAGCGCACGTGCCACGCTGTCGAGCACGGGTAGCAGGGCGGGCTTCAGATCGTATTTGCCGGTGTCAAAGGAAACGTTGCTGGGAATGTTCACCCGCAACGAGCCATCGGGCATTTCGGTGACATCGACACCCAGGCCGCTGGCCCCGGACTTTTCAACGTCGTTCTTGACCGCAGACCAGTTGTAGCCAACGATGCCGCCGGCAACGGCGCCGATACCGGCGCCGATTGCGGCAGCCCGGCTGCTGTCGCCGATCAGTGCGCCCAAACCGGCGCCCAATGCAGCCCCGGCACCTGCGCCCACCGCAGTACGCCCACCCTGGCTCATGTCGTTCATACCGGCGCAACCCGCCACCAGGGCAAGCGCAACAACACATGACGCAGCCCGTGCTGATCGAATGGAAACGTTCATTTTTTTCTCCCTTGTTATGAAACGGCGAACCGTTTCGACGCTGATCATCCTACCGCAGCGCCGCGGGGCGGATTGTTACAATTCGTGTTTCCAGCCCCGATCGGCACGTACTGCCGCCTGCCACTAGAACAGCTTCGCACCGGAAACCTGAACGATTTCCTTGTATTTTTGCAAATCGTTACGAACCAGCTCGGCAAATGCCTCGGGCGAGGTTGGCTGGGCATCGGACCCCATATTGAGCAAGGTCTTGCGCACTTCGGGATCGGTCAGTGCCTTCGCATACGCCGCGTTCAGTTTCTGCACCACGGCCTTGGGTGTTCCCCCGGTGGTGAACACACCGAACCAGGTTCCCAGGTCGAAATTGGCAACCCCCGCCTGCTGCATGGTGGGCAGATCGGGAAAGATGGAAGACCGCTGCGCCGTGGTAACGGCCAGCGCGGTCACCTTGTTTTCCTTGATGAGTGTGGAAGCCGAGGCAAGATTGTCGAACATGAAATGGATCTGGCCCGCCAGCAAAGCCATCTTGGCCGGCGCCGCTCCGGCGTAAGGAACATGCACCGTCTTGGCACCCGTACGCACGTTCAGCAGTTCGCCCGCCAGATGGCCGGCGCTGCCATTGCCGCCCGAACCAAAGTTCAGGATATCGGGATTCTTCTTGGCGTAATCAACCAGCGCCTGAACGGAATCGATCTTGTTCTGGGCCGCAAATTCCTTGTTGAGAACCAGGACGTTTGGCACCGATGCCACCAGCGTCACGGGCTCGAAGCTTTTGATGGGATCGTATTGCAAGTCGTTGTAGAGCCACGGATTGATGGCATTGGTCGCCACAGCACCCATCACCAGGGTGTAGCCGTCGGGCTTGGCTTTCGCCGCCACGGTAGCGCCGATACTGCCGCCGGCACCCGGCTTGTTCTCAACGACGACGGTCCCCAGATCGGGCTTCACTTTTTCGGCAAGCAAACGGGAAATCGTGTCCAGAGGACCGCCCGGGGCATAGGGAACGACAAACTGCAGGGATTTGGACGGGAAGGTTTCGGCAACGGCAGGCCCGGCAACGCCGGCAATACCCAATGTGGCGACTGCCGCCAGCACCGATGCAAATTTGGAAACTCGGATCATGATGTAAGACACCTGTGATGTTGTTTAGAATTATTCGAAGGCGTAACCGTACACGAAAAAAGCAAGGTTCGCGCAACAGCGTGCTGCACCGGCAAGGTTAATGCAGAATCTGGCTGAGAAAAAGCCGGGTGCGCTCGCTCTGGGGGTTGTCAAAGAACTCGTCGGGGGTGTTTTCCTCGATGATCTCCCCCTGATCCATGAAAATGACCCGGTCGGCCACCTTGCGCGCGAAGCCCATTTCGTGCGTAACGCATAGCATGGTCATGCCGCTTTCTTCGGCCAGCTCGACCATGACCTCAAGCACTTCTTTCACCATTTCCGGATCGAGCGCCGAGGTTGGCTCGTCGAACAACATAATTTTCGGACTCATGCACAGGGAACGTGCAATGGCAACCCGCTGCTGCTGACCACCGGAAAGCTGGCCGGGAAACTTGCCGGCCTGCTCGGGAATGCGGACCCGTTCCAGATACTGCATTGCCGTCGCTTCCGCTTCGGCCTTGGGTTTTTTCAGCACCCACATCGGACCGAGGGTCAGGTTCTCAAGGACGGTAAGATGAGGGAACAAGTTGAAATGCTGAAACACCATGCCGACATCGCGCCGGATGGTTTCGATGTCCTTCAGGTCATTCGTAAGCTCAACGCCATCGACAATGATCTTGCCCTGCTGGTGCTCTTCCAGACGATTGATGCAGCGGATCATGGTGGACTTTCCCGAGCCCGACGGGCCGCAGATGACAATACGCTCGCCGCGTTCGACATCGAGATTCAGATTGCGCAGCACGTGAAATTGCCCGTACCACTTGTTGACGTTCTCCAGGCGAATGATAGCCTCGGCCATGGGGTGCTCCTTGGTTATGTCGGCAGGCATCGTCGTATCAGGAACGCTGATGCCCGGTGCTGAGCTGCTTTTCCAGCGACTGGCTGTATCGCGAAATGGAATAGCAGAACAGGAAGTAAATGAATGCAATGAACAGATAGGCTTCCGTGCTGAAGCCGCGCCAGGCCGCATCGGACACCGCGGTTTTGGCGGCCTGCGTCAGGTCGAAAATACCGATAATGACCACCAGCGAGGTATCTTTGAACAGTGCAATGAAAATGCCCACCAGCGGCGGAATGACGATCTTCAGGGCCTGGGGCAAAATGATCTTGCGCATGGTTTGCCAATAGGTCAGGCCCAGCGAGTCGGCACCTTCGTACTGGCCTTTGGGAATGGCCTGCAGGCCGCCTCGCACCGTTTCGGCAATATAGGCGGCGGCGAACAAAATGATGGCGATCTGGGCGCGCAGCAGTTTGTCGATGGAAAAACCTTCCGGCAAAAACAATGGCAACATGACCGACGACATGAACAGCAGACTGATCAGCGGTACGCCGCGGATAAGTTCGATGTAGATAACGCAAATAGACTTGACGGCCGGCATGCTCGAGCGTCTGCCCAGCGCCAGCAGCAAACCGAACGGAAAGGCGAACGCGATACCGAACGTGGACAGAATAAGCGTAACGGGGAGCCCGCCCCAGCGATCATTCTCTACGAGGCTCAAACCGAACACCCCGCCCCACATCAGGACGGCCACGGTCGCAAGACCCACCACCCACAAGATGGGAAGCCAGGGCTTCCAGAACCATCGTATGCAGCTGCAAACGATAACTCCCACCAGCACGATCGATGCCAGCAAAGGCCGCCACTGCTCATCGTAGGGATAAATGCCGAACAGGATGAACCGGTGCTTTTCTACAATGAACGCCCAGCAGGCCCCTCCGGATTCCCGGCATTCCTGGGCGTTGGTGGCACTGAAATTGGCCTTGATGAACAACCACTCCACTGACGCCGGCACTGCCATGAGCAGCAGCCAGCCCACCAGTACGGTCAGCATGGTGTTCAGCGGCGATGAAAACAGACTTTGGCGCATCCATGCCCAGGCTCCCTGGTGATGCCTCGGAGGAGCTGCTGCCGGCGCGCCCGCTTGATACACAGTCATTTATCGCTCCACCAGCGCAATACGCTTGTTGTACCAGTTCATAAACACGGAAATGGACAAGCTGACGGTAAGATACGCCGCCATGATGATAAGGATGCCCTCGATGGCCTGCCCGGTTTGGTTCAGCGTGGTGTTGACCACCGATACAAGGTCGGGGTAACCGATGGCGACCGCCAGGGAACTGTTCTTGGTGAGGTTCAGATACTGGCTGGTCATGGGCGGAATGATGACGCGCAGCGCCTGCGGCAGGATCACCAGACGCAGGACACGGGCGCGCGACAACCCCAGCGCGCCTGCCGCTTCCCACTGGCCCTGGTTGACCGCCTGAATGCCGGAACGCACGACCTCGGCCACGAACGCCGAGGTGTAAATCACCAGGCCGGCCAGCAGCGCCGCAAACTCGGGGCTGAGCGTGATACCGCCGGCAAAGTTGAAGCCCTTGAGCTCGGGCAGCTCAAGTGACAGCGAGGCCCCGCTGACCAGCCACCCCAACAGGGGCAGGGCGATGATCAGCGCAACCAGAGTACGCCCGAGCGGGAAAATGTTTCCGGTGGCCTCTTGCCGCTTGCGGGCCCAGTGCGCAACGAACACCCCCAGCACAATGGCCAGCCCCAGACCGGCGAGCATCCAGTCGAGCGCATCGCCTTGCAGAGCGGGCAACTTCAGGCCCCGGTTGGACAGGAACACACCGGTGACCGGGTGCAGTGCCTCGCGGGGACCGGGCAGGACTTCGGTAATGACGGCGTACCAGAAAAAAAGCTGCAGCAGCAGCGGCACGTTGCGCATGACCTCGACGTAGGCACCGGCCACCTTGGCGACCAGCCAGTTTCTGGACAGGCGCGCCACGCCCAGCAACGTACCCAGCAGAGTGGCCGCCACAATGCCAAGGATGGACACCCTGAGCGTGTTCAGTATGCCGACCCAGATGGCCCGACCGTAGGTGTCGGCGGGTGAGTAGGCAATTATGGATTCGCCGATGGCGAAGCCGGCTTCGCGATGCAGGAATGCGAAACCGGTGGAAATGTTGCGCAATGCCAGGTTGTGCAAGGTGTTGGAAACCAGGTACCAAATACCCAGCCCCACGATGCCCACGATGAGCACCTGGTATACGATCGAACGGACCTTGGGGTCGTTCCAGGTTCGTCGACGGCGTGCCGGCGATTGCGAAGAGGAATGTGTCGTCATGGTGATTTCTACTGACCAGGGGGCGCTGACGGATCACCCCGACTAAAGGCCATGGCCGACGGGCGGCCATGGCTGCTTACGCGACGCGCTTGGGGTTAGCGGATAGGCCAGCCGTACATGATGCCGCCGTCACGCCACTGGGCGTTCAGGCCGCGCTCAAGACCCATGGGGGTATCGGTGCCCAGGTTGCGGGCAAACGATTCGCCGTAGTTACCGACTTGCTTGATAACGTTGTAGCCCCACTTGTTGTCAATGCCCAGGCCTTTGCCCATTTCGCCGGAGACACCCAGAATGCGCTGGATGTTCGGGTTGGAGCTCTTGGTCATTTCATCGACGTTCTTCGAGGTAATGCCGTACTCTTCCGCTTCAAGCATAAGGTTCAGCGCCCAGCGAACCACCGTGAACCATTGGTCGTCGCCCTGACGCACCATGGGCCCCAGGGGTTCCTTGGAGAAGTCTTCGGGCAGAATGACGTGGTCCTGGGGGTTGGCCAGGGTGGTACGAATGGTGGCCAGACCCGATTTGTCGGTGGTGTAGGCATCGCAGCGGCCGGCCGCGTAGGAACGCATGGCCTCGTCGGGGCTGTTGATCACTACCGGCTTGAACTCAAGCTTGTTGGCACGGAACCAGTCGGCCAGGTTGAGCTCGGTGGTGGTTCCCGGCTGAACGCAAACAGCGGCACCCCCCAGTTCCTTGGCGCTTTTCACACCCAGGCTTTTCGGCACCATGATGCCCTGGCTGTCGTAGTAGTTCGTACCCGTGCTCATCAACCCAAGCGTGGTATCGCGGGTGAGCGTGGCGGTGGTGTTACGTGTAAGAACATCGATTTCACCCGACTGCAGCGCGGTGAAACGCTGCTGGGTGGTGACCGGCGTTGCCTTGAATTTCGTGGCGTCTCCGAACATCATGGCGGCAACGGCACGGCAAATATCGACATCGATACCGGACCACTGGCCTTTGCTGTCGGCAATGGAAAACCCGGGCAGGCCGGTGTGGAAACCGCACTGCACAAAGCCCTTGGCTTTCACGACGTCGAAGGTTTCGCCCGCCTGGCTTGCAGACATGCCGGCAACGAACAGTGACGCCCCCAAAACGGCCGCTTTGACTAGTTTCATGACTGATTCCTTGTTGAAAGAATTCTGGTGGAATAAACACGGCATACAATTTGAACTATTGCAGTGGCCGCATGGACACAAATCGTAGTCCCGGGGCTTGTTTAAATACATGAGGGATATCCCTTGAGATCCAGTCACTTTCCCGCCCAATGATCGAATTTCAGCACGTATTCAAATCGTATGGCCGCGGGCGCAACATCCTTGCGGACCTTAACTTTCGGGTCGATGCCGGCGAGTTCGTCTTTGTGTCCGGCCCGTCAGGCGCCGGCAAGTCAACTTTGCTCAAGCTGATCGGCGGGCTGGAACCGCCCAGCCGAGGGGCCGTCCACGTAAACGGCCACCGCATCGACAAAATGCCGGCCCGCGCCCGGCCCTACCTGCGGCGGGCGGTGGGCGTCATTTTGCAGAACACCCATTTGCTGCACGACCGGAATGCCATGGAAAATGTGCTGCTTCCCCTGGCCGTGGTGGGCCTGGAAAGCAAACAGGCACAGACCCGCGCCCGCGCAGCCATGGACAAAGTGGGGCTGACGGGAAAATACGACCTGAACCCCGTGGAAATGTCGGGCGGTGAGCAGCAGCGGCTGGCCATCGCCCGCGCCATTGTGAACCGGCCCACCATTCTCATTGCCGATGAGCCTACCGCCAACCTTGACAAAGAAAGTGCGCAACGCATTATGGATGTCTTTCGCGACTTCAACCGCGTTGGGGTCACTACGCTGATCGCCTCTCACGACCACACACTCATGGCGGCTTACGCCACCCGAACGCTGCATATCGAAGACGGCCGGTTCTTCGATCTACCCGGAGCACCCTCATGAGCCGCTGGTTACGACAGCAACGCTACGCGCTGGCAGTAGCGCTGCGCCGACTGTACACGCAACCCTTCTCGTCGCTGGCCAACATTGCCGTCATTGCCTTGAGCCTGGCCATTCCCATCATTGCTGCGTCCATACTGGAATCGGCACAACCCGTCGTTCGAAAAATTCCGGTCTCGCCCGAGGTCACACTTTTTCTGAAACAGGAAACCACGCTCGACCACGCGCGCGCATTGCAGCGCGCGCTGCAGGCCGATTACGGCGAGGACATCGCGGCAATCCGCGTGGTGTCGCGAACCGACGCGCTGCAGGCGCTGCAGCAAAGCCCGGCCTGGAAAGCCGCACTGTCGGCCCTGCCCAGCAACCCCCTGCCCGACGCTGTCGTGGTCACCCTGAAGGAAACCGGCCAACTGGCCGAACGTGCCGCCGCCCTGGAGCAACGCTGGCAGACTCTCGACGGCGTGGACAGTGTTCAGCTGGACAGCGAATGGGTGCGGCGCCTGGATGCCCTGCTGGGCTTTGTGCGCGCCGGTCTGGGCTTGCTGGCCGCCGGCGTTGCGCTGGTCATTCTGGCCACCATCTTCAACACCGTGCGCATGCAGGCGCTGACCCAGCGCGAGGAAATCGGCGTCGCCCGGCTGGTGGGCGCCACCGAGGCCTTCGTCAGGCGGCCGTTTTTATATCTGGGCGCGCTGACCGGCCTGCTTGCCAGTGCCGCCGCCGTTGGCCTGGCGTTCGCCGCCCTGCTGCCGCTGAATGCAGCACTGGGCAGGCTGGCCAGCAGTTACGGCACATCGGTTACGCTCAGCTTGCCCAACCCGCTGAATCTGGCGCTGGCCACGGCCATTGTGTGCATATTGGCCGCCGTGGCGGCGCGGTGGTCAGTTACACGCAACACACGTTTCTGATGCTGGCAACCCTTGTCGTTCAATGGCAGCGTGAACACGGTCGCCACGGTTTGCCGTGGCAGGGAACCCGCGACCCCTACCGTGTCTGGCTGTCCGAAGTCATGCTGCAGCAAACCCAGGTAGAAACCGTCAAGGCCTACTACACCCGTTTTCTCGAACGTTTCCCCACCGTTACCCATCTGGGGCTCGCCACACTGGATGACGTCATGCCCTATTGGGCCGGCCTGGGCTATTACTCGCGGGCGCGCAATCTGCATCGTTGCGCGCAGTTGGTGGTTGCGCAATGGCAAGGGGAGTTTCCGCGTTCCAGTGAGCAACTGGCAAGCCTGCCGGGCATCGGGCGATCCACTGCGGCGGCGATTGCCGCATTTGCGTATGGAGAACGCAGGCCGATTCTGGATGGCAACGTCAAGCGTGTGTTCTGCCGCTATTTCGGCATTGACGGCAACCCGTCGCAAGCTGCGGTCGAACGGTCACTGTGGGCGCTGGCCGAGTCGGCAGTCGAACAGGCACCCGCCGACCTGGATATGGCCGCCTACACGCAAGGGCTGATGGATCTGGGCGCAACGTGCTGCACGCGGCAACGCCCCCAGTGCGTGCGCTGCCCGCTGCAAGCCACATGCCACGCACACGACACCGGGCGCCAGCACGAACTGCCGGCCAAAAAGGCAAGAAAAACAATCCCCGATCGCCAGTGCTCGGTGCTCATCGTGCTTCGCGAGAATGCCGTTTTACTGGAAAAACAGGCATCAACCGGCATCTGGGCCAATTTGTGGAGCCTGCCGCGTTACGACAACGACGAAGCCTTGCTGGCCGCCTTGGACCACCCCACCGCCCCGCCAAGCCATGCCCCTCAGAAAATGGCCGGCTTCTTTCATACGTTCAGCCATTTTCGCCTGCACATACAACCGTGGCTGCTCCGGAACACCGGCAACGGCCTAAGCGAACCCTTGGCATCGACGCGGTGGGTCACACACGACACGCTGGAAAGTACCGCATTGCCTGCGCCCATACGCAAACTGCTTGCCGGAGTACTCGCCGATTATTGCTTGGGTGGCCGGTAATGGCTGATGCTCATCACGATCCCGCAGGCACTGCCCAGCGTCAGCAACGCTGTGCCGCCATAGCTCATGAAGGGTAGCGGCACTCCCACAACGGGCAAAATTCCGGTCACCATGCCAATATTCACGAACACGTAAACGAACAGCATCATGGCCATGGCACCGGCGAGCAGTCGTCCGAACTGTGTACGGGCCCGTACGGTTATTGCCAGCATGCGAGCCACCAGCAACCCATACAACACCAGCAGCATCACGCCGCCGTATAAACCGAACTCTTCCGCAAAAACGGCAAAAATGAAGTCTGTCGTGCGCTCGGGAATGAAATCCAGATGCGTTTGGGTACCCATCATGTACCCCTTGCCGTACAAACCACCCGAGCCGACCGCGATCATGGATTGAATGGTATGAAACCCTTTGCCCAGGGGATCGCTGCTGGGATCGAGCAAGGTGCACACCCGATACTTCTGGTACTCGTGCAGGACCACCCAGTCGACATCGGGCCGGCAAATATCGGTTTCAAAGTACACCAGGGCTCCCAACCCGGCCACGCCCACCACAGCCAGTGGCACCAGCAGGCCGAACGACAGGCCTCCGAAGTAAATAACGCAAAACCCCGCCATGAACACAAGCAGCGCCGTACCAAGGTCGGGCTGCATCACTATGAGCGCAAACGGCAGCGCCAGAAGCAACGACGCCACAATAAAATCGAGAAACCGCAAATTGCCCTGATGCTTGTGAAAGTACCAGGCCAGCATCATGGGCACGGCTATTTTCAGCATTTCCGACGGCTGGATACGGGCAATACCCAGGTCGAGCCAGCGGGTGGCCCCCTTGCTGGTTTCCCCAAAAAACTCCACGCCCAGCAGCAACACCACCCCCACGCCGTAAAAGTAAGGAGCCAGGCGCATCAACCACGGCGGCGGCACCATTGCCAGGGCCCACATCACAAAGAAGGCGAAGATGAAATGCTGCAGCTGCGCGGCAAAGCGGCCGTCGGTGTCGCCGACAGCCGAGTGCATGACCGTAAGCCCGACACCCGCCATAATGCACAACAAGACCAGCAACGGCAGGTCAAAGGCGCCGAAAATACGGCCGAACCAATACCAGAAACGCTTCATAACGTTCCCCTGAGCTGGCGGGGGTGGTCGACGGCCGGCGGCGATGTCTGATTGCCGGGGGCCTGATCTTCAGGAGATTCCGGCGGCAAGTCCTCGGGCGCCACGGCGGCATCGGGCGACTCGCCTTGCGCATCGTTCACAAGGTCGACGGGCGTCATCAGGGGCAAGCCATTGGCCGCACGCAGAGAACGCGAGCGCTCTGCGCGTTCGGGTGCCAGCCAGTAATCGAACACCCGACGTGCGATCGGCGCGGCCGCCGTCGCACCCCAGCCGCCGTTTTCGACAATCAGCGCCACGGCAACTTGCGGATCGTCGACCGGCGCATAGGCCATGAACAGCGAGTGATCACGCAAACGCTCGTCGACCTGGTCGGCATTGTATTTGGCGCCGCGCAAGCTGAACACCTGGGCCGTACCCGTCTTGCCGGCCGCCTGATAACCGGCATCACTGAAGGCACGTCGGGCTGTGCCCTTGCGAATGACATCTACCATGGCATTGCGAATGACCGCAAGGTTTTCTGACTTCAGGGGAATGGTGTGGGTGGGCTGGGTGACGGTGCGCGTCATTTTGCCGTTGAGCGGGTCTTCGATCATATTGACCAGATGCGGTTTCATGTACGTGCCGCGGTTGGCCAGCACGGCGGTCGCCTGTGCCAGCTGCAGCAAGGTAAACGCGTTGTAGCCCTGGCCCACTGCCACCGATACGGTTTCACCGGTGAACCAGCGTTGCTGCTCCGGTTTGCGATAGGCCTTGCGTTTCCAGTCGGTGGAAGGCAGAACGCCGCGGCGCTCGCCGTCAAGATCAATGCCGGTGATCTGGCCGAAGCCGAATTGTTTGCTGAAGTCGTGCAGGGCATCGACCCCGATCTCCGGGCCCAGCGAAAAGAAATAGGTGTCCGACGACACCACAATCGCCCGGTGCATGTCCGTGGGCCCGTAAGCAGCGCCGCCTGCATTGCGAAACCGTTGCCCGGCCAACTCGAAATAGCCGGGATCCCCGATTTTCTGGGTGGCCGAACGTTTTCCAAGCTCAAGCGCTGCCAGCGCCACAAAGGGCTTGTACGTAGATCCGATAGGATACGTGCCGTAGAGCGGCCGGTTGATCAGCGGATGATCCGGCGACTCATTCAGCTTCTTCCAGTTTTCAACATCGATGCCGTCGATGAACAAGTTCGGGTCGAACGACGGCGCCGAGACAAACGCCAGCACCTCGCCGGTTCGCGGATCAATGGCGACCAGCGCGCCGCGCCTGCCCGCAAACTCGGCTTCGGCCACCTTCTGCAAGCCTATGTCGAGTGACAGGACAAGGTCGGACCCCGGCACCGGATCAATGCGGCTGAGGGTGCGCACCGGCCGGCCGATCGCCGTCACCTCGACCTCTTCCAGCCCGGTTTTTCCGTGCAAAGCCTCTTCCCATGTTTTCTCGATACCTTTTTTACCGATGACCGAGCTGCCACGGTAATTGCCAAGCTTGCCTTCGGCATCCAGCTGGTCCAGGTCGGCCTCGGAAATACGGCCCACATAGCCGATGACATGGGCCGCCGCCTCGCCCTGGGGGTACTCGCGCACCCAGCGCGCGCTAAGCTGGATGCCCGGAAACTTATAGGCATGCGCGGCAAACCACGACGCTTCGATCTCGTTCAGGTTATTGCGCAGCACCACCTTGGAATAGCGACCGGTCTGTCCGAGCTGCTGCTTGAAACGCTTGCGGTCGTGGGCGCTGAGATAAACCAGTGATCCCAGCTGGTCGAGCACCGTGTCGACCTTGCCTTGCACCTGCGCCGGAATGGCAAACAAGGTGTAGTCACGGTAGTTGCGCGCCAGCACGACCCCGTTCCGATCGACTATTTCTCCACGGCGAGGCGGAATTGGTACAACGGCAATACGGTTCTGGTCGGCACGGGCCGCCAGGCCCTCATAGCGCACGACCTGCAGATGCCACAGACGCGCACCCAGCACGGCAAAACCGATGAGCGCAACGACCCCGGCCACAATCGCACGAATGGCAACGCGACGCCGCTGCTGATAGGAGGTCTTTTTGAACTCGAACATAAACTAACGCGTCACCGGGCCGCGCGCATCATGCGGCACCGCTGTCAGGCTCGTCGTAGCGGCGCTGCGGAATACTGAGCAAAAGGTCGGCCAGCGGCCACAGCAGCGCCATCAGAATGGCCGACCACAGCCAGCCCCAGCCGGCCCAGTCGCCGGCCAGCCAGGCCAGCACAAACCGCCCCGCCGCCTGCGCCACGATAAACACCGGAAGCAGATGGATCGCCTGCACCAGCGCGTTGAACCGCTGCAACCGCCGGTGCAATGCAACCGCTCCGTAACTGGCCAGGGTATAAGTAAGGGCCTGCCCGCCTAGAATGGCACCATCGTGGACATCCATGAGCAGGCCGAACGCAAACGCCACCGGCATATTGATGCGCCGTGGCTCGTTCAGCGACCAGAAAACCAGAACCACCAGAAGCAGATCGGGCGCCGGCGCCCAGAGCCTCCAGGGCAGCAGCGAAAACAGCCAAACGCCGCCGATGGTAAGCCAGATATAAAGCAAGCCGTAGGGATGACGAAACGACGTGCCGTCGATGGGTTCCAGAGCGCTCAGGTCGGAACCATGGCGTCGCGCCGTCGACGAGGCGCCTGACTTAGTTTGCCTGCGCACCATCGGTTTTCTCCTGAGCGTCGCCCGGCATCACCCCGCTTACGCGCAACACCAGAAAATGCCGGTGCCGTTCGGGGTGAGATACGGGGGAGACGACCGCCTGTGCAAACCCCGACGAGGCGTCGCGCTGCACCGTATCGACGACCCCCACCGACAAGCCGGCGGGGAACAAGCCGCCAATACCGCTGGTGATGAGTGTATCACCGGGCTGAAGATCGACATCGGCGCTCAGATAACGCACTTCGACCTTGCCCGATGCGTTGCCGCCAAAAGCAATAAGCCGTAAGCCGTTGCGCAACACCTGGACGGGAATGGAAACTTTGTCGTCGGTGAGCAGAGCCGCCTCGGAGGTAAACGGCGTAACCCGGACGATTTGCCCGACAACCCCGCCTTCGTCGATCACCGGCATGCCCGGCTGTATGCCGCTGGCCGACCCCTTGTTGAATATGAGATGCCGCGAGAAGGCGTTGGCCGGCTCGTACAGCACCTGAACGGCCACCGACGGCTGTGTGACGGCCTCGGCCACATCGAGAAGCCGCCGCAGCTGCTCGTTCTCGGCCGCCAGCTGGGCGGCGTGCGTTGCAAGCTGTGCCAGCTCGATGCGCTGTTGCTGCAGGGACTCTTTTTCAGAACGGGCTTCGTCGACGGCGTCGACCCAGTCGCTGACGCGCTCAACGGCGTCGCGCGGGGCGAACATGACCCGCTGGAACGGATAAATGACCACCGACACCGCCTTGCGCGCAGGCTCAAGAACCTGCCAGCCGGTATCCACCACCATCAGGACCAGAGCCGCCACCACCAGCGCAAACAGCTTGAGCTCAGCCGTCGGGCCCCGCCGAAAGAGTCGGATCGTGCCGGATTCTCGCATGGCGCGGGCAGATTAGTCGTAGATGAATACGGTACCCAGCCGCTCAAGATGCTCAAGCGCCTCACCGCACCCGCGCACCACACACGTTAAGGGATCTTCGGCCACCAAGACGGGCAATCCGGTTTCTTCCTGCAGCAGACGGTCGAGGTCATGCAACAGTGCCCCCCCGCCGGTTAACGCAATGCCTTTGTCGGTGATATCGGCGCCGAGCTCGGGCGGCGTCTGTTCGAGCGCCGTTTTGACCGCCGAGACGATCTGGTTCAGGGGATCGGTCAGCGATTCGAGAATTTCATTGGAAGACACCGTGAAGCTGCGGGGCACGCCTTCAGACAAATTCCGGCCCTTGACTTCGATTTCACGGATTTCAGACCCGGGGAAAGCCGAGCCGATTTCCTTCTTGATGTATTCGGCGGTAGGCTCGCCGATAAGCATGCCGTAGTTGCGGCGGATATAGTTGATGATGGCCTCGTCGAACTTGTCGCCCCCAACCCGCACCGAACCCTTGTACACCATGCCGCCCAGGGAAATGATAGCCACTTCCGTGGTGCCTCCGCCGATGTCGACCACCATGGAACCGCTGGCATCGGACACCGCCAGGCCCGCACCGATGGCGGCCGCCATGGGCTCTTCGATAAGAAACACCTGGCTGGCCCCCGCGCCGAGCGCCGATTCGCGAATGGCGCGGCGCTCGACCTGCGTGGACCCGCAGGGTACGCAGACGATGATACGGGGGCTGGGTGCAAACATGCTGCGCGGGTGCACCATGCGGATAAACTGCTTGAGCATCTGCTCGGTGACGGTGAAGTCGGCGATGACCCCGTCTTTCATGGGGCGAATGGCCTCGATGTTGCCGGGCACGCGCCCCAGCATCTGTTTCGCTTCGTGGCCAACCGCCTGAATGATTTTTTTGCCGCTGGGGCCACCTTCGTGACGAATGGCTACGACCGACGGCTCATCGAGCACAATACCCTTGCCACGAACATAAATGAGGGTATTGGCGGTACCAAGGTCGATCGCCATATCGGAGGAGAAATAACTGCGGAGAAATCCGAACATGGGCGCTCAGTGATGTAAGAATTTTAGAAAATCTTCGCGGAAAATCGCGGCATCGGGCGCAACACAACAACGCGCAAGCACGTATGCGGGAAATGGCGAATGAGTTAAGCCAACTATGATAACTTATAATTCCCCCAGGATAGGGCTGAGTTAAAGCCTATTATGTACTGTTACCCGTCTTTTGAACCCGTAACACTTTCTCCGGGTTCCGGATGCGGCCTTTCCTTTGGATCGCAAATTACCCATGGCAATTACCGAGCACGACGTCGTACGGATCGCGAAGCTTGCGCGCATTGAACTGTCAGACGGCCAGGTGGCGCACACGCGCACCGAGCTGAACGGCATTCTTGGGCTCATTGAACAACTGCAGGCCGTTGATACCCACGGCATTGTTCCCATGGCCCACCCCCTGGAAGCACATCAAACCATAGCATTGCGCCTGCGCGACGATGCGGCATTGCCCACCGGCACCCTCGAACAGCGTGATGCCCTGATGCGCAATGCCCCCGCCGTCCAGGCCGGGCTTTTTCTGGTTCCCACGGTGATCGAATAAACACACCATGCCAACGACTCCTCTTCATCAAGAATTTGCCGACCTGACAGCCGTCGCCCACGCCTTGCGTGCCGGCAAGGTCAGCGCGCGCGAACTGGCTCAAAGCGCGCTGGCGGCGGCGCAGGCCGACACCCTGAACGTCTTTGTCGATATCCAGCCTGAACTCACGCTTGCCCAGGCCGACGCCGCCGACCAGCGGCTGGCCGACGGATCGGCCACGCTGCTGACCGGCGTTCCTGTCGCCCACAAAGATATTTTCGTCACCGAAGGCTGGCGCACCACGGCAGCGAGCCGCATGCTCCACAACTACGTCAGCCCCTTCGATGCCACGGTCGTACGCCTGCTGAAACAGGCCGGTGCCGTATCCATCGGCAAGCTCAATTGCGACGAATTCGCCATGGGCTCGGGCAACGAAAACTCCCACTTCGGTCCGGCGCGAAACCCCTGGAACCCCAACGTCGTTCCGGGCGGCTCGTCGGGGGGCTCGGCAGCCGCGGTGGCGGCCGGCATGGTCATGGCCAGCACCGGCACCGATACCGGTGGTTCGGTACGCCAGCCGGCAGCGCTGTGCGGCGTCACCGGCATCAAGCCAACGTACGGCACCGTGTCACGCTATGGCATGATTGCCTTCGGCTCCAGCCTGGATCAGGCCGGCCCGCTTGCCCGCAGCGCCCGCGATCTGGTGGAACTGCTGGATGCCATCAGCGGCTTCGACCCTCGCGACTCCACCAGCCTGGAGCACTGCGACGGCACCGGAAACACCGCCGGTCGCGTCAGGCAGCAGTTTGAACAGCATGCCACGCACTTCAACGCGCAAGGTGCGCGCCCGCTTGACGGGCTGCGTATCGGCGTGCCTGAAGAGTATTTCGGTGACGGCTTGTCACCCGATGTTGCCGCCGCCGTTGAGCAGGCCATCCAGGCCTTCGAATCGCTGGGAGCCCGGCGGGTTGCCGTTTCCCTGCCGCGCACGCAACTGGCCATTCCCACCTATTACGTCATTGCCCCGGCCGAAGCGTCCAGCAACCTGTCGCGCTACGATGCGGTCCGTTACGGCCACCGCACCGGGAACTATCGCGACCTGGCCGAAATGACCGCGCGCTCGCGCGCCGAAGGGTTCGGCAACGAGGTCAAACGGCGCATCATGATCGGTACCTATGTGTTGTCGCATGGCTACTACGATGCCTACTATTTGCAGGCCCAGCGGGTACGCCGCATGATCGTCGACGATTTCCAGCGCGCCTTTGCCGACCAATGCGACGTCATCATGGGGCCGGTTACACCGTCCGTTGCCAAACCCATCGGCGAGAACCGCGACGACCCCACCGCCGACTGGCTGGCCGACGTCTACACCCTGGGCGTCAGCCTGGCAGGCCTGCCCGCCATGTCGGTTCCCTGCGGCTTTGGCGGCAACCAGGGCAACTTGCCCGTCGGCCTTCAGATTATCGGCAACTATTTCCAGGAAGGCCGATTGCTGGCCATAGCCGATCGCTATCAGCACATCACCGACTGGCACCAACGCACACCGGAACTTGCATAATGGAATGGGAAATTGTTATCGGCCTGGAAACCCACACCCAGCTTTCCACCGAATCCAAGATTTTTTCAACGAGCAGCACCCGCTTCGGCGCGGCTCCCAACACGCAAGCCAACGAAATCGACATGGCCTTGCCCGGCAGCCTGCCGGTCATGAACCGCGGCGCCGTCGAGCGCGCCATCCAGTTCGGTCTGGCGGTGGGCGCCCATATTGCTCCCCGCTCTATTTTTGCGCGTAAAAACTATTTCTATCCCGACCTTCCCAAAAACTACCAGATCAGCCAGTTCGAGATTCCGGTCGTCCAGGGGGGAACGATCCGGTTTTTCCTGGGCGAGCAGGAAAGAACCGTCTATCTTACCCGCGCCCACCTTGAAGAAGACGCCGGCAAATCCCTGCACGAAAACTTCACCGGCCCGCACGGTGAGTCCTCCACGGGAATCGATCTGAACCGGGCCGGCACCCCCTTGCTGGAAATCGTGTCAGAGCCGGAAATGCGCTCGGCCGCCGAAGCCGTCGCCTACGCCCGCGCCCTGCACAGTCTGGTGGTATGGCTGGGCATCTGCGACGGCAATATGCAGGAAGGATCGTTCCGGGTCGACGCCAACGTATCGGTACGCCCCAAAGGCCAGAAAGAGTTCGGCACCCGCACCGAAGTGAAGAACGTGAACTCCTTCCGCTTTCTGGAGCGGGCCATTCTGTTCGAGGCGCGCCGCCAGATCGAACTGATCGAAGACGGTGGCAAGGTGGTGCAGGAAACGCGCCTTTACGACGCCGACAACGACGAAACCCGCAGCATGCGCAGCAAGGAAGACGCGCACGACTACCGTTATTTCCCCGACCCCGATCTGCCACCGCTGGTCATCACTCCCGACTGGATTGAACGGGTGAAGGCCGGCATGCCCGAGCTGCCGTCCGAAAAGCGTGCCCGTTTCGAGTCGGAACTGGGCCTGAGCGCCTACGACGCGGCGCAAATCACCCTTAGTCGCGCCATGGCCGAC
This sequence comes from Burkholderiaceae bacterium, assembly GCA_050252075.1. Taxonomy (GTDB): domain Bacteria; phylum Pseudomonadota; class Gammaproteobacteria; order Burkholderiales; family Burkholderiaceae_B; genus JAAYGT01. The sequence continues at coordinate 21,532 of JBFWLP010000013.1, forward strand.
TATTTCGAATCGGTGGCGGCGGCGCTGCCGGCCGGGCAAGCCAAGCTGGGTGCAAACTGGGTGCTTGGCGAGCTGTCGGCCGCTTTGAACCGTCACGAGCTGGACATCAGCCAAAGCCCTGTCGCCCCCGGGGCCCTGGCCGCCCTGATCGGCCGCATTATCGACGGCACCATTTCCAACAAAATGGCCCGCGACGTCTTTGCGGCCATGTGGGAAGGCGAGAACGGAGGCGATCCCGACGCGGTCATTCAGGCCCGCGGACTAAAGCAAATCAGTGACTCGGGCGCCATCGGTGCCATGATCGACGAGGTACTGGCCGCCCACCCGGCCATTGTCGAGGAATACAAGGCCGGCAAGCAGAAAGCCTTCAACTCGCTGGTGGGTCAGGTCATGAAAGCGGCCAAGGGCAAAGCCAACCCCCAGCAGGTCAATGATTTGCTGAAAGAAAAACTGGGGTGACACCACGTCGGGCGCATGCATGGCCCGACGCCGGCAAACCCACCCCGTTTACACCCCGTTTACACCCCGTATCTGGCCCGGTAGGCCGCCACCGCATCGTGGTGGCCGGCCAGCTCGGGGCTGTTTTCCAGCAACGCCATGATGTCGGACAGCGAGGCAATGCTGACCACCGGAATACCATACGTTGCCGCCACCTGCTCAACGGCCGAACGTTCCGTCAGCGCCTCGTCGGGCCCTGCCCGCTCCATGCGATCCAGCGCGATCAGCACAGCCGCCGGCTCGGCACCGGCGGCGCGGATAATGTCGACGGACTCGCGCACCGACGTTCCCGCGGTAATCACGTCATCGATAATCACCACACGACCGGCCAGAGGCGCCCCCACCAAGGTACCGCCCTCGCCATGATCTTTGGCCTCTTTGCGATTGAACGCAAACGGAATATCGCGGCCATGCATCGCCGGGTGATCGGCCAAGGCCACGGCGGTCGTTGCCGCCAGTGGAATGCCCTTGTAAGCCGGCCCGAACAGCATGTCGAATTGCAGACCCGAATCTACCAATGCCTGCGCGTAAAACTGCGCCAGCCGGCCCACACTGCGCCCGCTGTTGAACAGGCCTGCGTTAAAAAAATAGGGGCTCATACGGCCCGACTTAACCTTGAACTGGCCGAAGCGCAGAACGCCTTGATCGAGAGAAAAACGAACGAACTCACTTCGATTGAATGTACTGGACATAGCCCCTACCCGGATTCCCGGTACCTGTTATTGATCAACACACGTATTATCCAACATCACGGGCGCCGCGTTGCAGCCCGCACGCTCGCTGATCATGTCCTGCGTGCGGTACAGTACAGGCTGTCTGCCACGGAATCGTTTCTATCTATGCTTCGCATTATTTCTGCCAACCTCAACGGCATACGCTCGGCCACCCGCAAAGGCTTTTTCGACTGGCTGCCGGCCCAGCACGCCGACTTCATCTGCCTTCAGGAACTGAAGGCGCAGGCTGCCGACTTGACGGCTGAAATGATCAATCCCGACGGCTACTACGGCTACTTCCACTACGCCGAGAAAAAAGGCTACAGCGGCGTGGGCATTTACGCCCGGCAGCAGCCCCTGCAAGTCATTGAAGGCCTGGGCGTCCCCGAAATCGATGCCGAAGGGCGGTATATCGAGCTGGTGTACGACACCTTCTCGATCATTTCGGTGTATCTGCCATCGGGCTCCAGCGGCGATCACCGGCAAGACATGAAGTTTGTCTTCATGGAACATTTCTTTGCCCACCTGAAACAGCTGGCGCAGGCGGGACGCAATGTCGTACTGTGCGGCGACTGGAACATCGCCCACAAGGAAATTGATCTGAAGAACTGGAAAGGAAACCTGAAGAACAGCGGCTTCCTGCCTGAAGAGCGGGCCTGGCTGACCCGTGTGTTTGACGAACTGGGCTGGGTCGATGTGTACCGGCGGCTTTATCCCGACGCCACGGGCGAGGCCTACACCTGGTGGAGCAACCGCGGCCAGGCCTGGGCAAACAACGTGGGATGGCGCATTGACTACCAGATCGCCACCCCCGCCATTGCACAGACAGCCACGCAGGCCAGCATTTACAAACAGGAAAGGTTCAGCGATCACGCCCCGCTGATTATCGATTACGCCGCCACGGTTCAGGCCGGCTGAACCGCCGTCGGGTGGCCTGATCAGCCTTCCGGCAACCCCGCCTGCTGACGCTGGCGCAACCAGTTTTCAAGCTCGGTCGTCGGCAACATGGTCACATCGACCGTATACGACTGATTGATGCGAGGCCGGGTGAGCGCCGACAGGCGGCTCGACAACAGCCCCAGAAACGGGCTCGACACGGCAAGAATCAGCGAATTGTAACTACCCTTCACCCGCCCCTGGTCCAGCGCATCGGCCACCTGCTGCGCAAACTTTTCCCGCTGATGCTCCTTGGGGTAATGCCTGGGGGCCAGGCCGGCACGCCCGGCAATCGACTGACCGACACTGGCCCCGTCAATGTCATGATCACGCAAACGGTTGTCCGGATTCGCCAGGCACATCTGCTCGCGCAAGGGCTCGGTAATGGCATCCCAAGCGTAAACAAGGATCTTCGACCCATTGCCCACCACCACCCAATATTTCGCCTTCATGGCACCACCTCGCTCCCGGTCTGTGACAGCCCATGATAGGAGGGAGCGCAACCGCCGAACAATGGGCCAAACAGTGGAGTTACCGCCTGTGACAGGCCGACGCTAGTCGCGCTCGTCGAGCAGTCTGATTTCATGGCGCCGCCACCACAGCAGCGCCAGGCCCGGCAGCGCAATGAGCACGGTGAACACGAAGAAAAGCGGCCAGCCTGCGGCTTCCACCATGGGCGGCGTCAATGGCCCGGCCAGGTAGGTTCTTCCCACTGCCGACAAGGCCGAAAGCAGCGCAAACTGTGTGGCGGAAAACTGCTGGTTGCACAGCCCCATGAGCAATGCCACAAACGCAGCGGTGCCCAGGCCGCCGCACAGATTTTCCAGGCCGACGACCAGGGCCATGAAAGGCACATAGGGCGGCGAAACGGCCAGCGCCCAATATCCCAGGTTGGACACGGCCTGCAACAGGCCAAACAACATCAAGGAGCGGTACAGGCCCAGACGCGCCATGATCACGCCCCCGGCGAGCGCGCCCACGATGGTGGCCGCCAGGCCGAACACCTTGTTGATGGTTCCCACTTCGGACACAGTGAAGCCGGCCCCGCGAAGCAGAAAGGTCGTTGAAAGTGCCCCCGCAAACGCGTCGCCCAGCTTGTAAAGAACTATGAGCAACAACAGCTCGACCGCCCCCCGCCGACTGAAAAACTCGACCAGGGGCTCGACGACGGCACTGCGCAGCGACCGGGGTGCCTGCGCCACGATTTCCGGCTCGGGCGCCAGCATTGTGGCCAAGGCGCACACCGCCATGAACGCCCCCATCAGAAAATACATGTTCCCCCAGCCCAGCCATTGATCGGCAATGATCAAGGCCAGCCCGCCGGAAACAATCATGGCAAGCCGATATCCCAGCACTTTCAGCGCCGCGCCGGCGGCGCGCTCGTGCTTGCGCAGGACATCTGTGCTGTAGGCATCGAAGGCGATATCCTGGGTGGCGGACAAAAAGGCCACAAAAACCGCCAGCGCAGCCAGCATCGCCAGACTGGCACCGGGGTTGAACAACCCCATGGCGGCAATGGCGGCGGCCAGCAATAACTGGGTAAGCAGTATCCATCCTCGGCGGCGCCCCAGCACCGGCACCGCATAACGGTCGATCAGCGGAGCCCACAGAAACTTGACGGTGTACGCGGTACCGATGAGCGTCAGAAAACCTATGCTTTGCAGCGATACATTTTCAATAGTGGCCCATGCCTGCAAAGTACCGCCGGTGAGCGCCAGGGGCAGCCCGCTGGCAAACCCCAGCACCAGCAGGGGGAACACGCGTGGACTGGCATAGACGGAGCTGGACAAAGCGATGGCGACACCTTTGGGATCTAGGCTTCCTGCCCGCAGGGCGAGCGAAAGCGGTAAACGGCCAGCGTGCTCCGCCAGCTTCGGAACAGTTTAACTTCGCGATGATGATTGAAGGTCGCCAGATCGGTGATCTTCAGCCCCAGCGTGCGCGCCAGATCCTGGAAGTCGCGCAGCGTGCACAAGTGGATGTTCGGCGTGTTGTACCATGCATATGGCATTTCGCCGGTTACCGGCATGCGTCCGGCCAGAATCGACCACCCGTGCGGCCAGTAGCCGAAATTCGGAAATGACACGATACCGTAACGCGCCACTCGGGCCATTTCCCGCAATATGTGCTCGGTGTGATGCATGGACTGCAAGGTTTGCGACAGCACGACGGTATCGAACTGCTGGTCGTCGAACAACGCCAGGCCTTCCTCGAGGTTTTGCTGAATAACCTGAACCCCCCGGCGCACCGACTCGATCACCCAGGTGTCGTCAAGCTCCACCCCCGCGCCCTCGACGTTTTTATGCTCTTGCAAATAGGCCAGCAGCGAGCCATCGCCGCACCCCAGATCAAGAACGCGACTTCCCGGCGCGATCCAGCCGGCAATGCGGGCCAGATCGGCACGCAGCGATGTGGTTTGCATTGCCTTGCTCATGCCAGCACCCCGGTGGTTTGTTGCCGGTCGCCCAGACCCAGCTTCAGCGCAATTCTGTCGTAGTACCCCTGGACCACCGCGTGGTAGCGCGCATCGTCGAGCAGGAAGGCATCGTGCCCGTGAGGAGCGTCAATTTCCGCGTAGGTGACGGGCCGTTTGTTTCGCAGCAGTGCCTCGACAATTTCACGCGACCGGGCGGGCGGAAAGCGCCAGTCGGTGGAAAAGGAAACCAGCAGGAAATCGGCACTTGCATTGGCCAGCGCCTTGGCCAGATCACCGCCTTGCTCGCGGGCCGGATCGAAATAATCGAGCGTTCGGGTGATCAGCAAGTACGTGTTCGCATCGAAATACGTAGAAAACTTTTCACCCTGATAGCGTAGATAGGACTCCACCTCGAACTCGACGTCGTAGCCATAGCGATAGGCGCCGTCGAGCGCCGGCTCGCGCTGGGCACGGCCAAACTTGGTGGCCATGTCGTCGTCGGACAGATACGTAATGTGCCCGACCATACGCGCCACCGACAACCCATGGCGGGGTACCACGCCGTGCTCGTAGTAATTGCCGCCGTGAAATTCGGGATCGTTGATAATGGCGCGGCGGGCGACTTCGTTAAAGCCTATGTTCTGCGCCGACAGCCTGGGGGTGCTGGCGATCACCACGCAGTGGTGCACGCGATCGGGGCAGGTAATGGCCCAGCTGAGCGCCTGCATGCCGCCCAGCGACCCCCCCATGACGGCGGCAAACTTGTCAATGCCGAAATGATCGGCCACACGCGCCTGGGCCTGCACCCAGTCTTCGACAGTCAGCACCGGAAAATCGGCCCCCCAGGGCTTGTTCGTGGCCGGATTGGTGCTGGCCGGCCCCGTGGACCCGAAACAGGAACCCAGATTGTTGATGCCGATCACGAAAAAACGGTCGGTATCCACTGCCTTTCCAGGCCCGACCATATTGTCCCACCAGCCGATATCCTTGGGATTCGACGCCGAAATACCCGCCACATGATGTGAGGCATTCAGGGCGTGGCAAACGAGCACGGCGTTGCTGCGATCGGCATTCAATTGGCCATAGGTTTCAACCGCCAGACTGTACGCCGGCATGGTTTGCCCGCTGGCCAGGTGCAGGGGCTGGTCAAAGTGAAGGATCTGGGGGGAAACGACGCCAACCGAACCGGTGGGCACGACAACCGGTGGCGCGGAAGAAACTGGCGAGCGGCTTTCAGCCGGCGAATTGGAAGAGTTGACCATACGGACCTCTTTAGCTGGATTTATGTGGCGCCCGCAAGCGGATCAGGCAAATCGGCGCATGACATTCAAATTCTATCAGACATCGTTTTATGCGGGTTCACGGAAATAGCGCTTGGTAAAAATGCATTTTACTGATACATTTCATTAACTATATTCACAAATGGAAATTATTAGTCACTAGCAGAGGAGGAGTACAGGAGATGAAAAGAATAATCACAAATAGCCTGGTGCGTTTTCGACGGCGTGCCAAAAAAGACCGGTTTTCAGGAAAAAAACCCCAGGATACCGTGTGGCCCCAGCGTGAAGGACATGTGCCGTATGACCGCAAAGCCGGGCTCAAGGCACTGAAATCCCAGGTGATCGCCATACGCAAACGGGCAAAACGGCTTACGCCCAAAGAGCTGGACTGCCTGCGATGGGTTGCCATTGGCAAAACCAGCTGGGAAATCAGCCAGGTGATCAAACGCTCCGAAACCACCATCAATTCGCACATAGTGTCGGCCTGCAAAAAACTGGAAATCCGCGGGCGCCACAACGCCGCGCTTATGCTGGTGCGGGCTGGTGCACTGTGACCACCGCTTTGTCATGCAGGCTGCGCCGCAACCGTAACGCCGCGGGCTGCCGCGCCGTTACGGCTTGCCGGCCAGTGTCAGCCCCTTTATGAATTCCTGTGCGGCTTCTTTCGGAAAACCTTCCGTTCCGGCCATCACCAAACCTTCCACCAGGGCGGTCGGTGTCACCCACACGGCCGCCTGCAACGTCAGGTTGCCCTGCGGGGTTTCGCCCTGAACGGTAAAAGAGTCACCGAACGACGGTAACGTGTCGGGCACCTGGACGCCCAGGTTCCGGTACAACGACTCGATCACCGCACGCCCCATGGCGGCGCGTTCCGTGTCGTTTTGCTGCAAAGAGTCGGGCAACGGCGCATACGCCACGGTGAACGTGGCATCGTCCACCGTGGCGCTGGTAAGGGAAAACACAATACGGTGCCCCGAGAAATCGAGCTCGCGCGATTGCGTAATGGCGCGATCAGGGAAGAAAGCAACCACGGCCCCGTCTCCCACCACAACCTGACGCCAGTTGTAGTCGGGCGAACACCCCAGCAAAGCGGCACAAAACGCCAGTAAAACACCTATACGTCGCAATCTCGCACCTCAGGTAAAATGGCCCGCAACTTCGAACCGAACTTAAAAGACGCCCCGCAATGACATCTACCACTCCGCGCCACACGCTGCTTGAGCAGCACAGTCCGGCTTTACACGGCATTTTGCGGGGAATCGAAAAAGAAGGGCTGCGCGTTGACGAACAGGGTCACCTTGCGCTTACGCCGCACCCCGTCGCCCTGGGTTCCGCACTGACCAACCCCCGCATTACAACCGATTATTCCGAAGCATTGCTCGAACTGATCACCGGCACGCACAATTCTACCGAAAGCCTGCTGGCCGAACTGGACGACATTCACCGCTTCGTAGCCACGCACCTGGACAACGAGCTTGTGTGGAATCAGTCCATGCCTGCCTGGCTTCCCGACGAAGCCGACATCCCCATCGCCTGGTACGGCACGTCGAACACCGGCATGCTCAAGCATGTCTACCGACGGGGGCTGGCCGAGCGCTATGGCAAAGCCATGCAATGCATTGCGGGCGTGCACTACAACTATTCGCTGCCCGACGATATCTGGCGGGCGCTGGGGTTTTCCGGCAGCTCCGACGCCGACAACCGCACACGTGGCTATATGGCGCTGATCCGCAATTTCACGCGTTACTCGTGGCTACTGATGTATTTATTCGGCGCATCGCCCGCCATTTCCGCCAATTTCATGCGAGGCCGGTCCCATACGCTGGAAACGCTCAACGCCGACACGCTGTTCCTTCCGTATGCCACCAGCCTGCGCATGAGCGACCTGGGCTACCAGAACAAGGCCCAGTCCGATCTTCAGCTCTGCTACAACGACCTGCCCACCTTTCTTGCCCGCATGTTCAAGGCGGTTACCACCCCTTGGCCCGCTTACGAAAAGATAGGCACGCATCGCGATGGACAGTGGATCCAGCTGAATACCAACATTCTGCAAATCGAGAACGAGTATTACTCGAACATCCGGCCCAAACGCAGCACGGGCCGCTGCGAGCGCCCGATCACCGCGCTGGCCCAGCGCGGGGTGCAATACATCGAAGTGCGGTGCCTGGACATCGATCCCGAATCACCCATAGGCATTACGCCCGAAACCAGCCGTTTCATGGACACCTTCCTACTGTTCTGCGCCTCGGAAGAGAGCCCGCTGTTCCCGAACAACGGGTTCTGCTCGCATAGCCAGAACAACTTTGCTACGGTGGTCAAGCAAGGCCGGCAACCCAACCTTCAGCTTGACCGTTTTGGCAAGCCGGTGGCGCTGACGGAATGGGGAGCGGAAATACTGGAACGCATGCTGCCCTACGCCATATTGCTCGACGAAGCCCAGGGCGGCCAGCTGCACGCGGCTGCACTGGGCCAGCAGCGCACCAAACTGCTGGACAGCAGCCTGACACCCTCGGCGCGTTTGCTGCAAACCCTTGCCGAAACCGGCCTGAGCCTGCACGAACACACATTGCAAACCAGCAAGGCGCACCATGACGCATTTTGCGCCCAGCCGCTGCCCGCACACCTGGCGAGCGGGTACACGCACGCCGCCCGCGAATCGCTGCAAGAGCAGCAGGCACTTGAGAAAAACGACGGGGAAGACTTTGCCGGCTATGTAAAGCGCTACCACCAGGCTCTTATTGAGCCTGGGCAACCGGCTGGGCTGAAGTGATCTTGGCGCGCCCGACAGGAATCGAACCTGTATCGAGAGCTTCGGAAACTCTAATTCTATCCATTGAACTACGGGCGCGAAGACAGCTATTGTAGCGTGTTTATGCAAAGCTTTCCGGCCACTGGGCAGGTAGCCATGCACTAAAGCACCAGTCTAGTTATAATCACCTACTTTGAAGCAGATCTGCGCCAGATCAAAGAACAGGCAGATAAACGCTTTACCGGCATCAAATACACAACCCATCCGAATTAACCCAACGCAACCCGAAAGAATGTAGGCCTTTGCGCCCTCTGACAGGAATACGCAGGATTCGACTATGAGCAATACGGAACAACACGGCGAACAGACCACCGAGGCGCACGAAGGCCCGATTAAAACCCCGAAACAACTGGTGGTTACGGTCGTATTGGCCTTCATTCTCCCGGTTCTTCTCATCATCCTGCTGGTCAATCTGGTCGACGCCGGCACCCAGAAAGGAAGCGGCTCCGACGCCCAAACACCGGAAGCCATCGCCACACGGATCAAGCCCATTGCCGATTTCGCTCTGGTCGATGCCAATGCCCCCAAAGTCATGAAAACCGGTCAGCAGGTGTACGACTCCACCTGTGCCGCCTGTCATAACGCGGGCGTAGCCGGTGCTCCCAAGGTAGGCGATTCGGCCGCGTGGGCCCCCTTCATTGCCAAGGGTTATGAAACACTGGTCAAGAACGCACTGAACGGCATTGGTGCCATGCCCGCCAAAGGCGGCAACCCGTCGCTGTCCGATTTCGAAGTAGAGCGTGCGGTGGTTCACATGGCCAACCAGTCGGGCGCCTCGTTCGACGAGCCCAAAGAGCCTGCCGCTGAAGGCCAGGCCAAATCGGCCGAACAAGCCGCTGCCCCGGCAGCCCCCGCAGCCGCACCCGCAGCACCGGCGCCCGCACCTGCTGCTGCTCCGGCCGCTGCTGCTGCACCCGCTGAACAGGCGGCACCTGCCGCCCAGGCAGCCGCCATCGACCCGGCCGGCGAAAAGCTGTACAACCAGTTCTGCATGGCCTGCCACGCGGCCGGTGTTGCCGGCGCACCCAAGTTCGGCGACAAGGCGGCCTGGGCAAAGTACATTGATACCGGCATGGATGCCATGGTCAAAAATGCCATCAACGGTGTCGGCGCCATGCCACCGCGCGGCGGCTCACAAGCCAGCGACGAACAGATTCGCGCCGCCGTCCAGTACATGGTGCAAGCCGCCCAGTAAACGCGGCATGCCCGCAGGTGGTCAGAAGTATCTGCGGCCACCACCCACAAAAAACCCGCCAAAAAAATTGGCGGGTTTTTTTACAACCGAACGCAGCGCAACGGCTCAGGCGGTGCGCGATTCGTCAGTCAGCGACATACCAAGCTGCACGCGCCGTTGCAGCCAAAGGCTGGGCCGATAACGCATATCCCCCGTCACCCGGTACATGGCTTTCAGAATTTCAAGCAGCCGCGCCGGACCCAGCGTATTGCCCATGGATAACGGCCCGCCGTGCGGGTAGCCCAGGCCCAGCGAAACCGCCAGATCGATATCGGACGGCGAGGCGATTGACTGCTGGGCGATATCGCAGGCAATGTTCACAATGGTGGCCACAATACGCTGCCCCACGAACCCGGCGGAATCCTGAATGATCGACACCGGGGTGGCGTCGGATGCGAACAGGGCGTGGGCGGCATTGAGCCAGACGCTTTCCGTTGCCGCACTGGCCATCAAGACACGGCGACGCCCTTGCTCCAACCCGAAAAACGTATCCAGACCCACAGTGCGCGACGCGTCCAGCTGGTGCGCGCCGATCACGCTTGCCACATCTTCGCCATACGGGGTGACGATGATCAGGGCGTTTTCCGGCGGCGCTTCGGCCGCGACAACCTGAACGCCCAATTCGCGCAGCAATGCCGCAGCACGCTTGTGACCCACGGAATGATAAGGGGCCAGCCAGACCGTCAGCCCGTCCATCGGCGAGGGAACTGCCGGCTCATCGGCAAGCTGTTTTTGCCCATCGGGGTAGGCATAAAAGCCTTCAGACACTTTCCGGCCGTACAGGCCGCCCGCCAGGCGCACTGCAGCAATGGGGGATGGCCGGTAGCGCGGCTCGTGATAAAACTGCTGATAAATGGACTCCATGACCGGCTGCGATACGTCGAGCCCGGTCAGATCCATCAGTTCGAACGGGCCCATGCGAAAACCCGCCTGCTCCCGCATGATCGCGTCGATCACATGAAAGGAAGCCACTGATTCCTGGGTGGTGCGCAAGCCTTCCACATTCATGCCGCGCCCGGCATGATTGACAATGAAGCCGGGCATGTCTTTGGCGCGCACCGGCGTGTGCCCCATGGCGCGTGCCATGGCCATCAGGGCGTCACCGGCCGCCGGATCCGACCGCAAGCCGTCGATAACCTCCACCACCTTCATCAGCGGCACCGGGTTGAAAAAGTGAAACCCCACCACCCGGCCGGGATGACGGCAGCCCTGCGCGATAGCAGTGATGGACAGTGACGATGTGTTCGACGCCAGAAGACAGTCGTTGGAAACGATCGCCTCCAGATCCCGGAACAGCGAAATCTTTACATCGAGGCGCTCAACCACGGCTTCGACGACCAGATCGGCATCTTCCAATTCCTGCAACTGCAGGCAAGGGACAAGACGGCTGGTGGCTGCGGCCACATCGGCCACCGACATCTTGCCCTTGGCTTGCAACTTCTCCCACACCTGGGCCAAGGTGTCCCGGGCGGACGCCACGGCCTGCGCATTCAGATCGAACAAACGAACCTGATACCCTGCCTGCGCGGCAATTTGCGCAATGCCTCGCCCCATAGCGCCGGCACCGACCACACCCACCGTGCGAATATTTTTCATTGATTGAACTCCCGACTCAAGACAGCGACGCACCGCACACCCCGGCGCACGTCGCAAGAAGGCGTTATTTTGCCTGAATCACCCTGGCTCTTGTGCGGAAAAACCACGGCATGAACACAATTAGGGTAAACCCTTGATTTTCATTTAGGGTTTACCCTATAATTCAGTTGTCAGCACAAAACATTCTGTTCTGTCAGCACTTTTAAAAGGTGAGGTAACCATGTCGGACATTTCTTTCAACCAAATCAGCCGCTTGACCGACTCCATGGAGCGCGAAGTCATTCGCATGCAAGCTGCTCAGTTGCGTGCCGAAACGATGGTTGCCCTGGGTAAGCAAACGCTGGCCTTCCTGAAGAAAGCTCTTTCTTCAGCTTACGATTACATGATTGATGTATCTCGTGCTCTCGATGAGGCTCGCGCAAAGAACGCGCAATTCACACGCGCCCAGTGGTAATCACGGGCGGTCAGGGCAAGCAACCGGGTTGTTTGTCCTAACGCAACGAAAAGCCTGCCGGCACTACAGGGCAGGCTTTTATTTTGTCTGCGGTTTGTTGAGCAAGGCTTTCAGCATGCCAAGCCGCTCTTTCGGGCTAAGATGCGATCCGGACGGATTCTGTACCGGCGATTCGCCGGGAAAGCCCATTTCTTCGATGAAGCGGGAACGCTCCCGCACCACATCTTCGCGCGCACGCCGACGCCGGCGGCACCAGGTAATGTGCAAGCTGCGCCGTGCCCGGGTAATGCCTACATACATGAGCCGCCTTTCTTCCTGAATGCGCTGGGCCAATACATCGGCCGCCGTCTCGGGATCTATGGCCTCGTCGTCGCGCCCCAGGTGGGGCAGCAAGCCCTCTTCCACCCCGGCCAGGTACACATGGGGATATTCCAGCCCTTTGGACGCGTGAAGCGTTGACAGTTTCACGGCGTCGGGGTCGTCTTCCTCACTGCGTTCCAGCATGGTCACCAGAGCCACATGCTGCACCAGTTCGACCAGCGTAAGATCGTCTTGTTCCGCCTTGCGCTTGAGCCAGCCTGTCAGTTCCAGCACATTTTGCCAGCGTGTCTGGGCGGGCTTTTCGTCCAGAATATCGTACAAATGCCGTTCGTACTGAATAAACCGAAGCAGGTCATCCAGCAACAGGGCGGCATTGTCTTCCTGGCTGCCGTCAATACCCGTTGCCGGATCATCCAACCCCAGCGACTCTTGTACGGTAACGGCCTGCGGTACGGTGCGCCCCGCCCGCTGCTGAAAGCGCTGGATAGCGGCGGCAAAATGACGCAAGGGCTCAAGCTGCCGGTCGAGCAGCAGCCCCGACTCGCCAATGTCAAAGATAGCCGCAAACAGTGACTGCTGCCGGCTTGCCGCAAATTCTCCGAGCGTTTTCAGCGTGCCTTGCCCGATACCCCGTCGCGGGGTCGTTACAGCACGTATGAAAGCCGGATCATCATCGTCGTTGGCCAGCAGGCGCAAATAGGACAAAACGTCGCGAATTTCGGCCTTGTCGAAAAAACTTTGGCCGCCTGAAACCACATAGGGAATCCGTAAGTCGCGAAGTGCCTGCTCAAATGCCCTGGCCTGGTGGTTGCTTCGATACAGAATGGCAAAATCCCGCCATTCGGCCTGGCGCTCAAACCGTGCCGCAGAAAGACGCACGGCAATCATTTCCGCTTCGGTCTGCTCGTCGTCCATGGGAGTGACCTGAATGGGCTCCCCTGCCCCAAGGTCGGACCACAAACGTTTTCCGAAAATGTTGGGATTATGGCCAATCACCCGGTTGGCGGCATTCAGTATGGTTTGGACCGAGCGATAGTTCTGCTCCAGCTTGATCACCCGCAAGGCGGGATAATCTTCGGTGAGCTTGGCCAGATTCTCGACGGTGGCGCCACGCCAGGCATAAATGGCCTGATCGTCATCGCCCACCGCCGTGAACATGGCCCGGCTGCCGGTAAGCCATTGCACCAGCCGGTACTGACACACATTGGTGTCCTGGTATTCGTCTACCAGCAAGTAATGCACTCTGGCCTGCCAGCGCGCGCGTATTTCTTCGTGCCGGGACAGCAACAAGGCCGGCAAACGGATCAGGTCATCGAAATCCACCGACTGGTAGGCCGCCAGCGTGGCATCGTAGCTGCGATATACCTTGGCCGCTTCGCGCTCGTCGGGGGTCACCGCACTGCGCTCGGCGGCATCCGGATCCATGAGAGCATTCTTCCACAAGGAAATGATTTGCTGTACCGCCCGCAACCGCGATTTGTCGGTGGTCGCCAACAGTTCCTGAATGATCGCCATGGCATCATTGGCATCGAGAATCGAAAACCCCGGCTTCAGGCCGGCATGCTGCGCTTCCTGACGCAGGAACCGCAAGCCCAGTGAATGGAAGGTGCAGACAGTCAGCCCCTTGGCCAGGCGAGTGTCGATCAACTGCCGGAGCCGCTCGTTCATTTCCCGGGCGGCCTTGTTAGTGAACGTGAGCGCCACCACCGTTTTGGCCGGATAGGCGCACTCACGCAGCAGATAGGCGATTTTCTGGGTGATAACGCGGGTTTTACCGCTGCCTGCGCCGGCCAGCACCAGACAAGGGCCGCCCAAATAAAGCACCGCTTCGCGCTGCCTTGCATTCAGATCGGCGGGCACCGTGTGGCCGACGGCCGATCCCGATACGTTCGAAGAAGCCATACCCTTTAGATCTCCATGGGATCAACTTCAAGCGTAATACGAACTTTGTGCCCCGTAGCCAGCGCGGCAACATGAAAACGCCATTGGGCCAGAAAATGCTGTAGCGCGGGTCGCGACGAGGACTCCACCAGCAACTGGGCGCGTTCCACATTCGCTACGCGTACTACCCGCAGCGGCACGGGATCGTAGAGCGTCACCGCGCTCGCTCCCGCCAGCGCCGAACCTTGAAGTTGCAGTTGGGCAGGTATATCTTTCGCCTCGCGCAAGAATGCCAGCGCATCGGGCAAACGGCGAGCCTCGGCAGTCAGCAGCGCCTGCCAGGCGAAAGGAGGCAAACCAATAGACTCACGCTCCTGCAGACTGTAGCGCGCAAAACTTTCGTAGTCGTGCGCGATCAAGGCCTGATAAACCGCCTGATCGGGATAATCGGTTTGCACCAGCACCTGTGCCGCGCGCCCATGACGCCCGGCGCGTCCGGCAACTTGCATGAGCTGGGCGAAAAGGCGCTCGGGAGCGCGAAAATCCTGGGCGAAAAGCATGGTGTCGGCATTCACCACAGCGACCAGGCCCAGATTGGCGAAATCATGCCCTTTGGCCACCATCTGGGTACCCACAAGAATATCAATGTCGCCCGCATGCACTTGCGCAAACAGCTCGGCTGCACTGCCCTTGCGCCGCGTGCTGTCGGCATCGATCCGGGCAATGCGCGCCTGGGGAAACCATTCGGCCAGCTCGTGCTCCACCCGCTGCGTTCCCCGCCCCATCGGCGTGGTGTCAATATTGCCGCACCCCGGGCATGCCCGCGGCACAGGCGACTGATAGCCACAATGGTGGCAATGCAGTTGATGCCGCATCCGGCCCTGGGCAACGCCGGTTGGCGTACTGCGGTGAACCACGGCATAAGCCGTGCATCGCGGGCACTGACTGACCCATCCGCACGCACCGCAATGTAACACCGGTGCATACCCCCGCCGGTTCAGAAATACCAGGGCCTGCTGCCCCTGCTGCAAGGTATCGGTGATAGCCTTGAGCACCTGTGGCGTGAATCCGTGCTGCAAGGTCGCCCGACGCGTGTCGACCAAGGTTACCGCCGGCGGCTGGGCCGCCCGGGCCCGTCGGGTAAGACGCAGCAACGCATAGCGCCCGGTCTGTGCATGATGCCAGCTTTCCAGCGAGGGGGTGGCCGACCCCAACACCACAGGAATGCCCCGCTGATGCGCGCGCCATACCGCAAGATCTCTGGCGGAATAGCGTAACCCTTCCTGTTGCTTGTAGGACGTGTCGTGCTCCTCATCGACAATGATCAAGCCGGGGTCTGGCAGCGGCACGAACAATGACAAACGGGTTCCCAACAGAATGCGGGCGCGGCCTTGTGCGACCCGCAACCACGCATCGAGCCGCTCACTGTCTGTCAGACCGCTGTGCATCACGGCGACAGCGGCCGGGTCGTCGCTGACCCATCGGGCCAGCCGCCGGCGTAATGCCGTTTCAAACTGGGGGGTCAAGTTGATTTCGGGCACAAGAAAGAGTACCTGCTTTCCCTGGGCGAGCACAGACTGTGCCGCGCGCAGATACACTTCGGTTTTACCGCTGCCGGTAATGCCGTACAGCAGGAAACAGTGGTGGCCTTCGTGACTGGAAATGGCGTCACAGGCTGCCTGCTGCTCGTCGGTAAGCGACGGCTCGGCGTCTGGCTCTCCGGCATGGGTGGCGGCAGCCGCAAGCGCAGCCCGCGCCCGGGTCTGACGATTCTGCAGCCGGGCTACCGGCCCTCCGGCAGACCGCGCCCCCTGATAGGCCGTAACCTTGCGCAAAGGTGCAGGCAGCACAGGAAGCATGACTTCTCCCAGCGGGCGTTGATAATAACGTGCTGCAAAACGGGTCAGGGCCAACCACTCTGCGGGCAAGGCGGGCGTGTCGTCCAGAACCTGAATGACAGACTTCAACGGGGCTCGTTGAAACGCCGGGCGATCCGGCGCCGACACCACAACACCCACAAGTTTTCGACGGCCGAACGGAACAATCACTCTGGCCCCAGCCGGCAATGCAGTGCTCGCACAATAGTCGAAGACGTCGTCGATTGGAACATCGAGCGCAACCTGAACGATATGCCGGGCAACCTCGACGGCATGCGGGGTCTCGGGGTCGGCCGGCTGGCTATCAGGGAAATCACTCATAAACATTAATCGTGTTGGCCACCGACGGCAAAATGTGAAGCTCCAAGTTAAAGTAAATTCTTCATTTCAGCGATAACTACTCGCCAGGACGCTATTTGCCCCCCGCGTGCATTCCTGTGGATAACTTTGGGGAAAACCTTTCTGACAATTACTTTAAAGTAAAGATTGTTCAGTGCAGCGCCGCTCAAGAGCGCTGGGAAAATATAAACTTATCATTTAAAATCAATAAGTTAAAAATAATTCCATTAGTATTCCCCCAACCCCAGGGGAAGCAGGCAAGGCTCTTCGATGCTGTGCACAATTTTTGGGAAAGGCCTTGACAGACACCAAAAATGCGCCAGGAAATTGCCCTTGCTTAGTGCTTGGAACGGCTGTAACTGTGCACTTCGTCGACCAGTGTGGCAACGGCCGAGGGGGGGGTGTAACGGTTGATACCATGCCCCAGATTGAATACATGGCCTCCATTGCCAACCGGACCAAAGTCATCGATCACCCGGCGCGCCTGTTCCCGCACTGCAGCTTCGGAACCAAACAGCACCATCGGATCCAGATTGCCTTGCAAAGCGACACTGTCGTTGATACGCCGACGCACCTGGCCAAGGCTTGCCGTCCAGTCAAGACCGACGGCATCGCACCCCAGGTCGGCGATTTCTTCCACCCACTGGGCGCCACCCTTGGTGAAGACAATGGCGGGCACCCGGCGACCGTCGCTTTCCCGAATGAGGCCACTGAGCACCTTGCGGGTGTAGGCCAGGGAAAACTCCTGGAACATGCCGTTGGCCAGAACGCCGCCCCAGCTGTCAAACACCATGACCGCCTGGGCGCCTGCCTGGATCTGCGCGTTCAGATATTGTTGCGTGGCCTGGGCGTTGATATCAAGAATGCGATGCAGCAGATCGGGGCGGCTGTAGAGCATGGATTTTATGAGTCGGTAGTCGGAGGACCCTTGACCCTCGACCATATAACACGCGATGGTCCAGGGGCTGCCGGCAAATCCGATGAGGGGCACCTTGCCATCGAGCTCTTTGCGAATGAGGGAAACTGCATCGAAAACATACTGCAGGCGCTCAAGGGGTGGCACGCGCAAGCGGGCGACGTCTTCCTCGCGCCGAACGGGGTGCTCGAAGCGCGGCCCTTCACCCGCCACGAAATCGAGCCCCAAGCCCATGGCATGGGGAACCGTGAGAATATCGGAGAATAAAATGGCCGCGTCCAGCGGGAAACGCAACAAGGGCTGAAGGGTTACTTCACAGGCATATTCACGATTCTGGGCCAGCCCCATGAACGAGCCGGCACGGGCACGGGTTTCGTTGTATTCGGGCAGGTAGCGACCCGCCTGCCGCATGAGCCACACCGGCGTGTACGGAACGGGCTCGCGCAGCAAGGCACGCAAAAATACATCATTCTTCAGGTGAGGGACTGTCACAATGAGCTTCCTATAGCGTTAACCCGCCATTTTACCCTTGTCGTCCGCAACGTGTTAGCCCGGTTTGCGATAGCTGTCGGGATTGATGCCGTACTTGCGCATAAGGGCCCAGAACGCCCGCCGGTGCTTTTGGGCATGGCGTGCCGCCATGGCAATATTGCCTTCGTATTGTTCCAGTGATGCCTTGATATAGGCCTGTTCAAACCGCGCAATGATCAACCCTTTGGCCGCCCGGAATGAGGCCTTGTCAGTGGCGTTGCGAGCCGCCAGCGCCACTGCGTAGGCTTCAAGCTCGGCACCGCTGCGTTCCAGGATGGAATCGCAAATGGATTGATCAATATCGGGAGTGTCAGGCAATACAGGTGGGTAGGCCGAGGGGGGATCGGCCACACGACATGCGCCCGCTGCCGGCGGTGGCGCCCGCCGGGTATCGAGCATGTGCAGCACACGGGCGCGCAGCTCCTGGGCGCAGTACGGCAAGGTGATGAAATCAACGACGCCCGCGTGGTAAAGATCGGAAATTGCGCCCGACTTCAACTGATCGACGACGGCAATGAAAGGCGTGGGGCTAACATGCTGGCTGGCAAACAACGCCGTTCTTGCCCACCCCAGATTGGCCGGGGTTACCCGCAACATGCAGGCATCGTAACGGCGCAACTGCATGCTCAAGGCGACCAGATCGTCGGGGCCGCGTACCGAGTTCGGCGAACGTAACTCGTGAATGGCCAGCCGGCCGTCGTCGTGCACCCCCAGCCAGCTGTCGTCGTTGTTGTCTGGGCAAAATAAGGCACAGTCGATGCGTTGTCTCATGGTTGTCTCCGGTAATGAAGCCGTATGGAGACACCAGCGTATCGCAGCCCGAATCGCGTAACAATTAGCAAACTTTACGAGGAGGAAACTACGTAGTTGCTCTGCTAATGAGCGCGGTGCTTGCCGTTAGCGCAACAAAAAGCCAGGCATCCCTGGGGAATACCTGGCTCGGTGAACATCGCCCTGCGCCGGAGGCCGGCCGCAATACACGAGGTTACTAGTGTGACGTACGCCGTTGCGTGAACTTGCGTGCCGCTGCCGCCTGTGCAGCCAGCATGGCCAGTTCGGCCTCGACCACAGCGATATCGGCTTTGTCTTTGGCGTTGCGCAATGCATCTTCCGCACGCTGACGCGCTTCGATGGCCTTCGCCTCGTCAAGATCCTCGGCCCGGATCGCGGTGTCGGACAAGACCGTCACGCGACCGGGTTGAACTTCGAGAATACCGCCGGCGACGAACACGCTCACTTCGGAACCGTCTTCGCGTACGATTTTCATCGTACCGGGACGGATACGTGAAATCAGCGGTGTGTGTCCGGGCAAAATGCCCAGCTCACCCGCTTCGCCAGGCAAAGCGACGAACTTCGCGGTGCCCGCGAAAATCGCCTCTTCAGCGCTGACGACGTCGACATGCAATGTAGCCATGAGATTTCCTTATTGGACTTTCTTGGCTTTCTCGAAGGCTTCGTCGATGGAGCCAACCATGTAGAAAGCTTGTTCGGGCAGCGCGTCGCACTCGCCCTCAACGATCATCTTGAAGCCACGCAGTGTTTCGGTCAAGGGAACGTACTTTCCGGGCGAACCGGTAAACACCTCGGCCACGTGGAACGGCTGCGACAGGAAGCGCTGGATCTTGCGGGCACGGGCAACGGCCTGCTTGTCTTCGGGCGACAGTTCGTCCATACCCAGAATCGCAATAATGTCGCGCAGCTCTTTGTAGCGCTGCAGCGTTTGCTGCACACCACGAGCAATGGCATAGTGCTCTTCACCCACAACCTGCGGATCCAGCTGGCGGCTGGTGGAATCGAGCGGATCAACGGCGGGGTAAATACCCAGCGCGGCGATGTCACGCGAAAGCACCACGGTGGAGTCCAGGTGCAAGAAGGTGGTGGCGGGCGACGGGTCGGTCAAGTCATCGGCGGGCACGTAAACGGCCTGAATCGATGTAATTGAACCGGTTTTTGTCGACGTGATACGCTCTTGCAGCTTGCCCATTTCCTCGGCCAGTGTAGGCTGGTAACCCACCGCCGAAGGCATACGACCCAGCAGCGCGGACACTTCGGTTCCGGCCAGCGTGTAGCGATAGATGTTGTCGACGAAGAACAGAATGTCACGACCTTCATCACGGAATTTTTCCGCCATGGTCAGGCCCGACAGCGCCACACGCAGACGGTTGCCGGGAGGCTCGTTCATCTGACCGAACACCATGGCCACTTTGGACTCTTTCAGGTTGTCCATCTTGATCACGCCGGCTTCCGCCATTTCGTGATAGAAGTCGTTCCCTTCACGAGTACGCTCACCCACTCCGGCAAACACCGACAAGCCGCTGTGCGCCTTGGCAATGTTGTTGATGAGCTCAAGCATGTTCACGGTCTTGCCCACGCCGGCGCCGCCGAACAGGCCCACTTTACCGCCCTTGGCGAACGGGCAAACCAGGTCAATCACCTTGATGCCTGTTTCAAGCAGCTCGACGGACGGGGAAAGTTCGTCGAACTTGGGCGCGTCTTGGTGGATCGCACGGGTTTCTTCGCTAAGGATGGGACCGCGCTCGTCGATGGGACGACCCAGAACGTCCATAATGCGGCCCAGCGTACCTTCACCCACAGGAACGGAGATAGGCGCACCGGTGTTCTCGACTGCCATGCCGCGGCGCAAGCCATCGGAAGAGCCCATCGCAATGGTGCGAACCACACCGTCGCCCAGCTGTTGCTGGACTTCGAAGGTGAGGCCGGCTTCGGCAAACTCGGAACTGGTGTCTGCCAGTTTGAGAGCCTCGTAAATTTTCGGGATGCGGTCGCGGGGGAACTGAATATCCACCACGGCGCCGATGCACTGAACGATGGTACCGTTGCTCATGTTTAGTCCTTGCTAAATATCTTTGACGGGATGCCGGCCTGTGCCTTACACAGCGGCAGCGCCCCCCACGATTTCTGAAATTTCTTTGGTAATGGCAGCCTGACGGGTTTTGTTGTAAACCAGTTGCAGGTCGCCGATGACTTTCTTGGCATTGTCCGACGCGGCTTTCATGGCCACCATACGGGCCGACTGTTCCGACGCCATATTTTCTGCGACAGCCTGATACACCAAGCCTTCAACGTAACGCATCAACAAATCGTCGATAACCGTTTTCGCATCGGGTTCGTAGATGTAGTCCCAGCCGTAATCAGACTTGACCACCACATTGTCGGCTTCATCGCCGATGGGGTTGGCCTGCTGGAACGGATCACCCAGACCGTTGGGCAGCGGCAGCAAACGCAAGAAGGTGGGTTCCTGCTTCATGGTGTTCACAAAGCGGTTCGTTGCCAGGTAAACGGCATCGATCTTGCCATCGACGAAATCATCGATCTGAACCTTGATCGCCCCGATAAGGCGTTCCAGATTGGGTTTGTCGCCCAGCTGGACCTCTTGTGACACCAGGTTGGCACCGATACGGGTCAGCACGCCCAGGCCCTTGTTGCCGATGGCGGTGGCCTGCACCTTGATACCCTGCTGCTCGAACTCGCGCAGACGCGCCAGCACCAGACGCATGATATTGGTGTTCAAGCCGCCGCAAAGGCCTTTGTCGGTGGAGACCACGACAATGCCCACAGCGTTCAGCTTGCTGCGTTCGATCATGTACGGGTGCGTGTAATCGGGGTTGGCCTGCATCAGGTGAGCCGCGATTTCACGCACTTTCGTTGCATAGGGACGGCCGGCGCGCATACGATCTTGCGCCTTGCGCATTTTCGATGCAGCCACCATCTCCATGGCTTTGGTGATCTTGCGCGTGTTTTGCACGCTCTTGATCTTGGTTCGTATTTCCTTAATTCCGGCCATCGCTTGTTCCTGAAAGGGCGTTAGCGTCGGGTAAGTTCTGAACTACCCGTACCAACAGAGGGGGGTGCCGCCTGCGCTGCGACCCCCTTGCCTAGGAAATTAAAAAGTACCGTGCTTTTTAAATTCCTGAATGGCGTTCGCCAGTGCTGCCTCGTCGTCTTTGGACAACTCTTTCGTATCTTCGATGCGCTTGATCAGATCCTGGTGTTTGGTTTTCAGGTGGTCTTTCAGCGCTTTCTCGAACGGCAGAATCTGCTCGACTTCCAGATCATCGAGGTAGCCGTTGTTGACGGCATACAGCGATACGGCCTGCTCCCAGACCTGGAGCGGCTGGTACTGAGGCTGTTTGAGCAGCTCGACCACACGCTTGCCCCGTTCGAGCTGGCGGCGGGTGGCATCGTCGAGGTCGGAGGCAAACTGGGCGAACGCCGCCAGTTCACGGTACTGCGCCAGGTCGGTACGAATACCGCCGGACAGCTTCTTCACAACCTTGGTTTGCGCTGCACCACCCACACGCGACACCGAAATACCGGCGTTGATCGCGGGACGGATACCGGCGTTGAACAAGTCGGTTTCCAGGAAGATCTGGCCGTCGGTAATGGAAATGACGTTGGTGGGAACGAAGGCGGAAACGTCGCCGGCCTGGGTTTCGATGATGGGCAATGCCGTCAGCGAACCGGTTTTGCCTTTGACGGCACCTTTGGTGAACGCCTCGACATATTCCTCGTTGACACGGGCCGCACGCTCAAGCAGACGCGAGTGCAGGTAGAAAACGTCGCCGGGATACGCTTCGCGGCCGGGAGGACGACGCAGCAGCAAGGATACCTGGCGATACGCCCAGGCCTGCTTGGTCAGATCGTCGTAAATGATAAGGGCATCTTCGCCGCGATCGCGGAAGTATTCACCCATGGTGCAACCGGAGTAAGCCGCCAGGTATTGCATGGCGGCGGAATCGGAAGCTGCAGCCGCCACCACGATGGTGTATTCCATGGCGCCGTGCTCTTCGAGCTTGCGCACCACGTTGTTGATCGTGGAGGCTTTCTGGCCGATCGCCACGTAAACGCAGGTGACGCCCTTGCCTTTCTGGCTGATGATGGTGTCAACGGCTACGGCTGTCTTGCCGGTTTGACGGTCACCAATGATCAGCTCGCGCTGGCCGCGGCCGATAGGCACCATGGCGTCGATAGCCTTGATACCGGTTTGCAGCGGCTGCGACACCGATTTACGTGCAATAACGCCCGGAGCCACCTTTTCGATGATGTCGGTTTCTTTGGCGTTGATGGGACCCTTGCCGTCGATGGGCATACCCAGCGCGTCGACAACGCGGCCGCGCAGTTCGGGCCCGACGGGCACTTCCAGAATACGACCGGTGGTTTTAACGGGGTCGCCTTCGGAAACGCCGGTGTAGTCACCCAGAATAACCGCGCCGACGGAATCGCGCTCAAGGTTGAGCGCCAGTCCGAACACGTTATTCGGGAATTCAAGCATTTCGCCTTGCATCACGTCGGACAAGCCGTGGATGCGGGTAATACCGTCGGTCACGGCTACGACCGTGCCCTGCGTACGTACGTCGGTCGACGCGCCCAGGCCTTCAATTCGGCTTTTGAGCAGTTCGCTGATCTCTGACGGGTTAAGTTGCATGTTCAGACTCCTGGAATCCTGTTATGTGGCCCGCTTTAGGCGGCCAGCGTATCGCGCATGCGGGCCAGCTGTGCCCGCACAGAAGTGTCAAGTACCTGGTCGCCAACAGCCACACGTACGCCACCGACCAATGACGGGTCGACAGTGACGACGGGCTTGAGCTTGAGACCAAACTTTTTCTCCAACCCGGCGACAAGCTGCTGGACTTGCTCGTCGGCGAGCGGAAAGGCGCTGGTGATTTCAGCCAGCGCGCTGCCTTCATGTTGGTTCTTGAGCAACTCGAACTGTTCGGCGATTTGCGGCAACGCCAGGATACGGTTGTTGTTGACCAGTAGCTCGATGAAGTTACGTGCCTTTGCCGAAAGCGGAGATTTGATCAGACCCACGAACAACTCGATGCGCTGCTGCGCATTCAGACGGGGATCTGTCAGTGCTTCACGCACATCGCCCAGGCTAGCCACCTGAGCAAGTTCGGACACCAGAGCCGACCACGACGCCAGGCCGTCCTGGTCGTCGCGAGCCGTGGCAAAAAGCGCCTCGGCGTACGGTCTGGCAATAGTCGATAATTCAGCCATGGCCTGCCCTGAAGTTAGAGTTGAGCCTTGAGCTGTTCAAGCAGCTCGGCGTGTGCTTTAGCATCAACTTCTCGTTTGAGAATTTGTTCTGCACCCTTGACCGCCAGAAGAGCGACATCGCTGCGCAAGGCCTCGCGAGCACGCTGGACTTCCTGAGCCGCGTCTTGCTGGGCTTGCGCGACAATACGCGCTTTCTCGGCTTCGCCTTCGCGACGAGCCTGGTCGATAAGGGCGGCTGCCTGTTTCTCGGCCTCGACCATGCGAGCATGGTTTTCTGTTTTTGCAGAAGCCTCGATCAGGCTGATGCGCGCCTGGGCCTGGGCCAGATCGGCTTTACCCTTATCAGCGGCCGCAAGGCCGTCTGCTATTTTCTGGCGTCGATCATCCATTGCCTTCGTCAGGGGCGGCCACACGAATTTCATCGTGAACCAGCCCAAAACGAAAAACACGATCATCTGAAAAAAGAGAGTCGCGTTTAAGTTCACGGTCGTTTCCCTTTAATACCACTTACGTCAGGCAGACTGCGCTGCATGACCTATGATGTTTTCTGCCGCAGGACCGGCGCTGTTACCGGCACCCCCGCGGCCACGTGACCCGTTCATAAACGGGATGCAACACTTAGCCGACGAAGGGGTTGGCGAAAGCGAACAACATGGCGATACCAACACCGATCAGGAATGCAGCGTCGATCAGACCAGCCAGCAGGAACATCTTGGTTTGCAATGCATTCATGAGCTCAGGCTGACGAGCGGAGGCTTCAAGATACTTTCCACCCATGAGAGCGATACCGATACATGCACCGATAGCACCGAGACCAATAATAAGACCGCAAGCGAGAGCAACGAAAGCAACGTTGGTCATGACAACTCCTTGGTTAAAAACCGTGTAATCAAAAAGTCAAAGAAACTGCTTTGCAAGAAAACCTTGCACCCCGGCCGGACGAAATGCCCGGACCGAATTCTGTTAATGGCCTTCGTGAGCCTGACCCACGTAAACGAGTGTCAGCATCATGAAAATAAATGCCTGCAGCAGCACGATCATGATGTGGAAGATTGCCCACACCGAACCGGCCAACACATGCCCAATACCCAAGCCAATGCTTGCGCCATTAAACCCTGTCCATGCACCACCAAGCAGCGCGATAA
Source organism: Burkholderiaceae bacterium (assembly GCA_050252075.1). Lineage (GTDB taxonomy): Bacteria > Pseudomonadota > Gammaproteobacteria > Burkholderiales > Burkholderiaceae_B > JAAYGT01. The sequence goes on from JBFWLP010000013.1 coordinate 46,499, forward strand.
GCATAAAGATCAGCTCGCCGGCGAACATGTTACCGAACAGCCGCATACCCAGCGAAACTGATTTTGCAGCGTATTCGATACAGTTCAGCAAGAAGTTGAACGGCGCCAATACAATGCCGGCCAACCCATGCGCATGGAAGGGAGCGGTAAACAATTCTTTTACAAAACCACCCGGACTCTTGATCTTGATGCCGTAGTAGAACATTAGCAGCAGCACACCAAAGGACATGCCGAGCGGCACGTTCAGATCGGCCGGGGGAAGAATGCGGTGGTAATACAGAGGATCGCCGTGCTCGGCACCCAGGCCGGACACCTTCAACAACCAGGGCACCAGATCGACCGGCACCAGATCAAGCGCGTTCATGAGCGCGATCCAGACGAACACGGTGAGAGCCAGCGGCGACACAAAACGACGTGAGGTTTCGTTGGGAATGATGCTTTTGGCCTGATCTTCGACCATATCGACCAAGGTTTCCACAAACGCCTGGAAACGCCCGGGAACACCCGCCGTCGCATTACGGGCGGCACGCGCCAGAAAGAACACGACGATCAGGCCCATGGCCAGCGACCAGAACATGGAGTCAAAGTTCAATACACTGAAATCGGCAATACTTTCCTGCTTGCCGCCAACGGTATTGAAGTGAACCAAATGGTGTTGAATGTAGTAAGACTGGGGCGAAACGTCACTAGCAGCAGCCATTTGAAACTTATCCTGTAATTGCAAGACCGGAACCAGGTTCCAGGCGGAAAATTCTGCGCTACGGCAACCTGCGGAACATAAGCAGAAGCACGTAGCCTTTTAATACACATAACAAACCGAACAGCAGCGCGGGCCATACCACCCACTGCTTGCCGAACCAGGCCACCAGACCCAGCACAACGACAGCCGAAGCCAACTTGAAGGCTTCGCCGATAAAAAACGTAAAGGGACTGCTTTGCCGCGACCCCCACAACCCCACAAACAAACGCAAGGCAAAAAGCGCGTTGGGCAAAAAGTACGCCATTCCGCCCACCAGTGCCGATACCGCAGCACCCCAGCCACCAACCGCCCCGGACACCCCGACGGCAAAAGCCAGCATGACACTCTGAGCACCAAGCACCCGAAGAATGCCTTGCCCGGATTTCCTGCGCAGGCTTTCTCGCTGAGACTCCGTCAGTTCAATGGGCTTGGGAAGATCGGCTTCTGCCTGGTTATAGTCAGCACGAACCAAAACGACCCCCATAGCCTGAACGACTTCGCCGCCACTTTCCCGCTGCTTTGCTCATTCCCGCTGTTTTGTTCAGCTTGTTTTAGGGTTTGCATGTTACGGCAAACTCAAAGAGTATAACGTGTTTTTTACCACGCTCGCAAGCAAAAGGGCCCGTTGTGTTGCAGGCACACCTATTCAGAAGAACGACGGCAGGCGCGCGTTAGCGGGGAACCCGCCACGAAAAAGCGCGCCGGTTGGCGCGCTGCAACAATTTCGACTTGCCGCTTAAAGGCTTACACGTGCTTGAAATCGGGCTTGCGTTTTTCAACGAAAGCCTTCATTCCTTCTTTCTGGTCTTGGGTGGCG
>JBFWLP010000014.1:0-46902 GCA_050252075.1 Burkholderiaceae bacterium
GTCGGCGGTAACGAGCTTGTTCACCAACCCCAGTTCCAGTGCCCGTTGTGCACTCAGGCTGTCTTCGCCCAGATCAATCATTTCCTTGGCGACTTTCGGGCCCACAAACCAGGGCAGCAACAGTGCCACAATGCCGGCGCCGAATTTAAGTTCGGGCTCGCCAAACACCGCCGTATCCACGGCAATCGACAGATCGCAACCCAGCATCAGCTCGAAGCCGCCCGCCAGCGCCGGACCATTGACCGCCGCGATGGTGGGTTTGCTCAGGTTCCAGAACGACATAATGCCCTTGAAATCGGCTTCCAGCAGCGGCACCCAGTCTTTGACGCCCTGCGGCATGGCGTCGGCCTGGTCTTTCAAATCGAACCCCGCATTGAAGGCCGGGCCCGCCCCGGTGACCACCACGCATTTGAGCGCGGTGTCAGCTTCCATGCGGGTGCACAAGTCGTCCAGCTCTTTGAGCATGGACTGGCTCATGGCATTGGCCCGGCGCGGCCGGTTGAAGGTGACCAGACCAATACCGTCTTCTTTCACTTCATACAACAAATTCTCGTACTGCATCGTTGTCTCCATCCCAGATAAAGCGATTACTTATTGCCATTGGCAAGCCGGTTGGCGTCGGGCTGATAGCGCAGCCGCCACATGGACAACACGCCCAGAAATGGCCCGATCGCAAGAAAAACAAAGGCATAACGCCACGTAAGCCAATCGACCATCCACGGCATGAGCTGGATGGTGAGTGACGTTAACAAGAATCCCAGACACGTCTGTACGGTCAGCATGCTGCCGACCAGATCCGGCTCCGAGAGCTCGGCGACAGCGGCCGAAAACTGGGCGGAATCGGCCACCACCGACACGCCCCAGATGATGGCAACCATCATCATGAAGACAGGCCCGATATCGACCGTCAGCCCGATGGTTGCCGCACATGTACCACTAATGGCCATGGCCACCATGGTGACGGTAGTGCGCCCAAACTTGTCGGCCAGCAAACCGGCCGCAATGCACCCCACCGCGCCACTGGCCACGACAATGAAGGTCATCATGGCCGGGTCGGCCCACGAAGGCGGGTGGCCGCCCTGCCGCAAGCCCCATACCAGAAAGGCTCCGATCCAGGCCCACATGGCATACAGCTCCCACATATGACCCAGATACCCGCCGTTGGCCAGCAAAATGGACCGGCGGCGCAGCATGCCGATCACCAACGCCGGCTTGAACTTGCCGGCCTTGCGATGGCCCGGCCCCAGGCCGATGCCCAAAATGGCAATGCCGCCGATCAGGGTGCTGATCGACGCCGTACCGATCACGGTGCGCCAGTCGAGTGCGCTGAGCGATGTGAACAAATGCGGCAATGACGAACCCAGGGTAACGGCGCCCACCAGCGCACCGATCATCAGCCCCATGTTGCGGGTGGCCCAACCGGCGGCCATTTTCATGCCCACGGGGTAAATGCCGGCCATGATGAAGCCCGTAAAGAAACGCAGCGCCACCGTGGACGGATCGTTGAACCCCACCCACAGGATCAATGCGTTGATGGCGCTGCCCAGCAGGGCGCAGGCCGCAAAGTAGCGGCGCGGATCAAAACGGTCGGCCAGCCCCAGATAGGCACTGGTCAATGTACCGGCCACAAAACCCAACTGCACGGCGGCGGTGAGCAATGAGCCCCGTTCCGCCGTGATTTCACCGATACTGATCAAATTGGGTACCGCCGCCGACGCGGAGAACCACAGCGTCATGCATGCAATCTGGCAAAAGACAATCAGGCTGATCGACCACGCTTTATTGTTCATGTCTTGTCATTCGTTGCGCCGGCGGCAACCGGCCGACGGGGTCGGCCGGCTTTTTTTGCATTACAACCCTTTACACCCGGTTTGGTCCAGCGGCACTTTCACCGCATCCCAGGCCAGATGCTCAAGCACTTTCCAGCCCACGGTTGCACCGTGCACCGCCGGGTTCAATACCACCGACTCCGACAGATACGTACCCACCGTACCCTGGTGGTCTTGCTTGCGGATGGCCAGCTTGCCAATCACGGTGTCGATCGATGTGGTTTCCAGCGAGGCGATGATATCTTCCGTCGACAGCGACTTGGCCTTTTCCATGGCTTCCAGGGTCAGACGCATGCCGGCATAGGCCTGAATGGCTTGGGGACCGGGCACCTTCTTGTATTCCGCCACGTACTCTTTCACAAACCGTGCCATCTCGGCATTGGTATCTTCCGTCATCCACGAACCGAACAGGCCGCCGGTAATCATGCCGGCCCCCGTTTCACCCAGGGCCTGCAGCATGGAATCGGGCATTCCCAGAGGCGCGAGCATGAACTGCTTCAAGCCGAAACTGCGTGCCTGGCGGATAAAGCCGGGCATATCGTCGCCCACTGCCAGGGCCAGATAAATGGCGTCCGCGCCGCTGGCCTGAATTTGTGAAATGGCACTGGACCAGTCGGCGGTGCCCATGGACCGTCCCGCTTCGCCAATAATCTTGATACCCGGAATACGGGCAAATTCAGCCTTGTTACTCTGACCCCAAACGAAGTCGTGGAAAACCACAAACCATTTTTTCTCCAGCAGGTCGGGGCGCTTTTTCATCAGAATGGCGTTGGCGCGGCCGACCATGGCATCGTTCGGGTTCGTACGGAACAGAAACTTGCTGCACTGGTCACCTGTGGTTTGCACGGCTTGCGAGTTCGTCGTCACAATGGGCACGTTCAGGCGGGCCGCCTGGGCGTTGATGCCCAGCACAACCGCGCTGCTTGCGCCACCCACCAGCAGCTTTGCCTTGTCCTGCAGCACCAGCTTCTGGGCTTTTCTCAGGCCGGTCGCGGCGTTGGCCTGAGTGTCCTCGACCACCAGACGTATTTTTTGTCCTTTCACGGTAGGCACGTTCTTGACGGCCATCTCGTAACCGTTCTTCATGTCTTCGCCCAGCGGCGCCAGACCACCGGTGGTCGGTACGAAGATGCCGATAGTGACATCTTCGGCCGCCATCGCCGGGGATGCCGCCCCCAGGGCCATGGCGGTGCACAAGGCCGCACCGGTTTTCAGCCAGAGCCGTTTCTGTTTGGAAAAATGAGTCGTTGCCATCTTTTGTCTCCTGATCATTGGAATATGAACAACTTCTACTGCAAAAAATTCAGGTCACGTTACCTGCCTCCGTCACCCCGGTTTCGGCCCCCTTGGCGGGAACCAGTTTTGACTTGCACGCGGCGGCGTCGTCAATAACGCGCAGCGTGGCGTCGTAAACGTCGTGAACCAGCTTGCGACCGGCCGCTTCGGCCTCGTCGGCCGCGCACCGGTCAATGGCATCCACGATCTTCAGCCAGTTGCCTATCCACACCCGGCAGTTATCCGGGTTCAGCATGGCCCGTCGCGTGGTGGCCAGCGTTTGCCGGCCCAGCGAGAAAATGATCTTGCGCGCATAGCTGTTGCCGGCCGCCTGGGCCAGATACATGCTCATGCGATACAAGGCGGCAATAAACTGATCCACATTGTTTTCCAGCGCCTGCTGCACCGACAGCGAACCGGCATGCAGTGTGGCCAGGGTATCGCGCGACCGGTGGCACGCCAGCTCACGCGCAATGTAGCCGTACAGCACCGCACGCAGGGAAAATATTTCCTTGATGTCCTGTGCCGAAAGTTTGGTCACGATAGCGCCACGGCGCGGCCGGATTTCCACCAGGCCTTCGCTTTCCAGAATACGCAAGGCTTCACGCACCGGCCCGCGGCTGACCTGGAAATAGTTCTCGGCCAGTGTGGTTTCCAGCAAGGGATCGCCCGGTTCATAGACCCCGCGAATAATGTCCTCGCTCAACCGGGTGGCTATCTGCTCGGCCAGCGTCCAGGTTACTTTCGACGGATCGCCAAACGCCGCGATCAGCCACTTTGCGTCTTCTGCGCTGAGCTCATGTTTCATGGTTTTCCTTCAATCAGACAGCACCCGTCGATACGAACGGGTGCTGCCGGCGGCCGTCATGAGGCGTTGCGCCGGTTGGCCGACATGGTGTAAAGCGACGCATGCGCGCGCACCGCGCGACTGGTCGATGAAAAAACGGCTATCGATTTGGGCAACAAGGCCAGGCGTTGCCGGCGCACGAAATCGTCCAGCGTCTGATCGCCGGTACTGCGCAACACCAGCGACACACTGGGCCCGGCCGGATCCACATCGGCAACCGCCGCACAAATGGCGTTCAGCTCATCCAGGCCCTGCGACTCCTCGTCGACGAAGTCCATGATCGAGCCCATCTCGATATAAATAATCAAGCTATCCAGATGCGGATCGCGTTTCAGCAAATTGATGATGTCGCCAATGATCAGGCGGTCGCCGTCACGCAGGCCCCATACCGGGATATCGATCGGGTTGGCCACGCTGGTGCCCGGCACTCCGAAGCGTACCAGCGCCTTGCCCGACTCGGGCGACAGCGGAGGAATTTTCATGCCGGTACGGGCGGCCATATCCGACGACGTCACGCTGACCCCGCCACCGGAACCAAATATGCCCAGCCGGTTGCCCGACAGGTGTCCGTGTGCGTGATGAATCAGCAAGGCGTCCATCAGGTCGTCGAAGGTCTCCACCTGCAGCACGCCCGACTGCTTCACGGCCGCCGCCCACAGGGCGAAATCGGTTGCCAGGGCCGCCGTATGGCTGGAGGCGGCGGTCAACCCCTGTTCGGTGGTTCCGCCTTTCAGAAGAATGACCGGCTTGGTCATGCGCTGCGCCACCCGGAAGAACAGGCCAGGGTTACGCACCGACTCAACGTAAAAGGCGGCGGCGGTTGTTGCGGGGTCATTCTCGCAAAACAGCAGGTAATCGATCAGATCCAGATCGGTGCAGTTACCGGCCGACAATACCTGGCTGACGGCAATACCCTGCACCTTCGCACGCCGGATCACGTCGCTGGCAAACGTGCCGCTTTGCGAAATGAACGTCACCCCTTTGGTCTGGGTGGGCAGATAGCGTACCGACCCCATGGACAATCGGCCCGTGGCCGAAAAGGTACCCAGGCAATTCGGGCCCACCATGCGCATGTCGGTGCCTTCCAGCGCCTTTTTCACACCTTCTTCCAGGTCTGCGCCGGTTGCACCATCTTCCCCTGTCCACTCGGTAAACCCGGCCGACAGCACCTGAACCACTTTCACGCCTTTTTGCTTGCACTGCGTGAGCATTTCGGCCACGCGGTTGGCTCCCACGGCAATATAGGCCCGATCCACTTCGCCGGGAATATCCAGAATCGACGCATACGCCTTGGCGCCGCAAATTTCAGGCGCTGTGGGGTGAATGGGGTAAATTTTTCCCGGGTAGCTGAAATCGACCAGGTTCTTGATCGCGCGATACCCCAGCTTTTGCTGGGCGGTGGAAGCCCCGATGAACGCTACGGATTTCGGCGTAAACAAAGCCGACATACCGCCCAACCGGGACTTTCTGCGCTCGACCTCGCCGGCTTGCGCACCGGCCGAGTGTGCCTGCAGCGCCGAGTTCGGCATCAACTCTTCCACAACGGCATCCACGGCCACGCAACGGTCGCCGTCGATCTTGATGGGATTCACATCCAGCTCCGCCAACACCCCTTTGGCCAGCATGCCATGCTCGCCCGCAACCGCCAGTACGTGCTGAACCAACGCCTTTTTGGCGGCCGCAGAAAGCGATACATGCATCAGCTGTTCCACGCCTTGTTCTACGAGTTGCACCGCCTGCTTTTCGGTCAGCGGCGACAGGGCCGCCGCAGGAGGAATACCTTTTTCGACATTCGAGCCGCCCGGCCCCAGCAATACCACGCCGCCGAACTGCGCATCCACCCGGGCGCCCAGGAAGACTTCAATATCGCCCGACACCATTTCTTCCAGAAGCACGCCATCGATGGCGGCCTGGGGATGAGACGCCCGGCACGCCGCCATAATGGCGTCAAAGCAGCTTGCCGCCTGGTCGGCCGGCACGTTCAGGCGAACCCCGCCGGCAGCCACTTTATGCACAATGTCCGCCGAAACAATTTTCATGACGAAGGGACTGGACAGCGTGGCCGCATGGGCCCCGGCCTGTTGCGCGGTCTTCGCCACAAACGGGTCGGTGGTCGTGAACCCGTAACTCTTTAAAAACTGTTTCGACTCGATCTCGCTCTTCATTGCGCTCATCCTTGTTACTTTGACGTTTTAAGCAAATCGCGGCGTGCGTTTTTCAAGAAATGCACGCATGCCCTCTTCCGCATCCGGCGCGTCCTGCAGACGCTTGCCCTCTTCCCATTCAAACCGCTCGGCGGCATCGACGCCCTGTCGCTCGGCAATTTCCAGCCCCTGTTTGATCGATCGCACCACATCGAACGAGTTCGCTACGATCAGGCGCGCCATGGCCATGGCGCCGTCGAGCGCCTTGCCGGCAGGCGTGATCTGGTTCACAAAGCCCAGCCGGTGCGCCTCTTGGGCATCCATGACACGGGCGGTGACCAGCAGCTCGTGGGCAACGGCGCGCGGAATCAAGCCGGCCAGCCGGCTTAGTTGCCCGGCGATAGGCAGCAAACCGATGCGCGCACCCGGCGCGCAGAATCGGGCGTGCGCGTCGGCCACACGCATGTCGCAGGCTATCGACAAGATAAAGCCCGCCGCGTAAGCATGGCCATTGATGGCGGCGATGGTGGGAGTACGCATGCGCAGCGGCGCAATGAACGGATCGTTCACTTCGGGATCCGAAGCATGTTCGCGATCCTGCAACATCTCACGCAGATCATGGCCGCTGGAGAAGGCCTGCCCGCCGGCCCCCGTGATGATTATGCAGCGTACGCCCGGATCCTCCTCGGCGCGCTGCAGCTCGCGCCCCAGCGCCATCGTCATGTCGGCGCTGAAGGCATTGCGTCGCGACTCGTTCGCGATAGTAAGTACAACGATATGGTCGTGACGGGTGGATTCAATGGTGGCCATGGCGGCTACTCCACAGTGAGCATGGACGCGAGCTTTTCCGGGTCGGCATGCGCCTGTTCCCGCGTCATCTGGCAAACGATCTGCCCGTTTTCAACAATGTAGAAATCATCGCCCACCGACATCGCCAGCGGCAGGCTCTGTTCTACCAGCACAATACCGATATTGCGGTCGCGTGCCGCCTCGATGGACAGCTTGATCGCCTCGACATAGTTGGGCGCCAGACCCTCGGTGGGTTCATCCAGCAATATGTAGTCGGGGTTCGCCAGCATGGCGCGGGCCACGACCAGCATTTGCTGCTCGCCTCCGCTCAAGGTGCCTGCCTTCTGCTCCAGGCGCTCTTCAAGCCGGGGGAACAAGCGTGTGGCATCGTCGATGGTGAAATCATCGGCCCGCCCCGATGAGCGCATGGCGACACTCATGTTCTCCTGAACCGTCAGGCCCGAAAACACCTTGCGGTCTTCGGGAACCAGCGTCACGCCCATGCGCGCCCGCTTGTGGGTTTTACCTGTCAGCTCCTGACCGTTCAGGGTAATTTTCCCTTCCGTCCGGTCGACCAGACCCATAATGGCCCGCAAGGTCGTGGTTTTACCCATACCGTTCAGCCCCAGCAAACACGCCACACGGCCCTGCGGTACCGATAGAGACAACCCGTGCAGGATCTGGCTGGTTCCGTAGAACGCCGATACGTTATCCAGTGCTAGTTCATTGCTCATGTTGCAAAGCTCCCGTGCAGATAGGCCTTCTTCACGTTCTCGTCGTCACGAATCGCCTCGGGCTCGCCCTCGGCGATCACCCGGCCGTGCTGCATCACCGTGATCGTGTCGGAAAGCTTCATCACCATACCCACGTCGTGCTCAACCAGCACAACAGTCAGTCCCAGATCGTTGCGCAGCTTCTGGATCAACTGGCCGATACCCTCGCGGTCGCCGCGCGACATGCCGGCCAACGGCTCGTCCATCAGAATGAGCTTGGGCTTTAACGCCAGACCGATCGCGATATCCAGTGCTCGCTGGTAGCCGTGCGCCAGGTTGTCCGCCACGGCATGCTCGTAGCGGGTCAGGCCCACGTCGGCCAGATAGCCCATGGCTTCGTCGCGAATATCGTCGGCCAGGGCTCGGGGCACGCGAATGCTGTAATTCATGCCACGGCGCGAGCGCACGGCCAGCAAAACGTTTTCCAGCACACCCAGTTTGCGGAAAATGCTGGTTCGCTGAAACGTTCTGACCACGCCGATCTTGGCCAGCCTGTCGGGCGACCAGCCGGTGATATCCTTGCCCATGAAACGGACGGTTCCCCCGGCCGGCGGAATAGCGCCGGTAATCAGGTTGAACAGCGTGGTTTTCCCTGCGCCGTTAGGGCCCAGAATGGAATGAATGGCATGTTCCTTGATACCGATACTCACATCGGAGACTGCCTTCAAACCACCAAAATGGCGCGATAACCCATGCGTTTGCAAGATCATGTCAGTTCCCCTTGGGCGGCTGTTGCGCGCTGCGCTGAACCAGCGGCTTGAGCAAACCGAAGATGCCGCCGGGCGCCACGATAACGATAATGATGAAAAGCGCTCCGAAATAAATGTGCCACGCATCGGTGTGACTGCTGATGTAATGTTCCGCGAACGTGAACACCACGGCGCCCAACGCCGGCCCCACGATCGTTCCCACACCACCCAGCACAACGTACATCAATACCTTGCCCGACTCGAACCAGTGCAGCAGCTCGGGCGATGTGGCACCGTTGAACAACACGAACAATGCACCGGCGAACCCTGCCAGACCTGCCGAAACCATGTACGACAACAGTTTCAGGTTGGCTACGTTCAGGCCGATGAAATGGGAGCGCTCGGTGTTTTCGCGAATACCCAGCCATGCCTGCCCCAGCGGCGTCTTGCGCAAATAGAGCGCCCCCACCAGCACAGCGATCAGGCAGGTATAGACCAGCCAGAACCATACTTCGGGGTCGGCGATCTGGACACCCGCCAGCGTGGGGATCGGTACGCCTTGCAAGCCGTCTTCCCCGCCGGTGTAGTCCGAAAACACGAACACCAGGGCATACAGCACCTGACTGAACGCCAGCGTAAGAATGGCGAAGGCTTTACCGATCTGGCGCACCAGAATCTGGCCCACGGCCCACGCGATCGTGACGGCAATCAATATCGTGAGCGGAATGAGCACCAGCATTTCGGTGGTCAAGGTTTGCGACAGCAGGCCTGCCGCGTACGCCCCCAGTCCAAACCATCCGGCATGGCCAAACGACAGCAGGCCGGTGTTGCCGGTAAGCATATCCAGGCTGACCGCCAGAATGGCCGCAATCACAGCATGCGATGCCAGCATCAGCAAAAAGGGTTGATTTTCAAGAAACAAGGGAATGGCAGCGCCCAGCACCACCACAATCACACTTAATGTTTTTATCCAGTTCATTCCGTCACCTCGTCGGGCCAGCGATGCTTGTTCGGTTGACAGCGAGTTCCCACTCATTCGGTTCTCCCTTCGCCAAAGAAGCCGCGCGGCCAGACAATGAGCATCACCATGACCAGAATGAACAGAACCAGCAGGGCGGCCTGCCCGCCGGAGTAGGCCTCGCCAAACACCATCACCATGCCCACTACATAGGCGGCCACAATGGCACCGCGCAAGCTGCCCAGCCCCCCCAGAATGACGGTCATGAATGCAAGAATGAGGATCTTGTCGCCCACGGTGGCGTAGGCATTGAATATGGGCGCGGCGGCGGCACCGGAAATGGCCACCAGCGCCGCACTGATCCCTACGACCGAATGCATCAGCGTATTGCGATCAATACCCAGACAGGCGGCCATTTCCCCGTCATCGTTGGCGGCGCGTACGCGCAACCCCCACTTGGATTTCTTCAGGAACACCAGCAGCGCCACGGCAAAGGCAACCGCCAGCACCGACACGAACACGCGGTAGACAGGCAAGGCCGTCCCCAGAATATGCACGGTGCCGGCCAGGAAGTCGGGCGGAACAATGACCTGCACATGACGCCCCCCGGTTTCGTACAGCACACCGGTGACAAACATGGCGATACCGAAAGTAAGCAGCAGGCTGTCCACCATGGGCCGGTCACGTATGCGCGCCAGCACGGCCCAGTCAATGACCACCCCGCACAGCCCCACGAACACCAGCGACAGCAACAGACAGAGCCAGAACGGAAACCCCCAGGCCGCCAGCCAGACGGCACACATGGCCCCCAGACTGAACAGTGCTCCGTGAGCAAAGTTCACGACGCGCCCCACGCCGTAAATCAGGGTCAGCCCCAGGCTCGACAACAGCAATATCGAGCCCAGAACGATCCCGTTGAGCAGTAATGAAACGATCAACATAGGTCTCACTCCATCGTTTTATTTATGGAATGCACTCTATTTGTCGACTGTGCTAATGTCAACACAGATCAAGAAAAATAAGGGTAAATACTAGATATCTGCCGTGATCAAATGTCTTTCTGCCGACGATGAGGGGCAGGGATTTATGCTAAACAAGCCTGATGATTTATGACTAGGGAAGCGACGCTTTCAAGGCGTCGTAATGCGCAATCTCGGCAATGGAATACGCTGGATTGGACAGCACCGGGTACCAGTGCCGCGACAGGGCAAACGCCAGTTGATGCACATCGGCAAAGGCCTGGCACAACTGGGGGTTGCGATGCACAAAGTATTCTTCCAGCGTGCCGGTCGACATCACGATAAGCATGCGCAAGGCGCCTTGCAGATAAGTGTTTTCCTGCTCGGTGAGCGTGACATCGAACCGCCTTTCAATGGCACGCGTAATGCGCACCGCCCACGCCGTATTGATCTGGTTGCGCAGCACCAGCAACTCGCTCATGCTTGATGCGTAGTACGAAAAAGCGGCAAAAAAGGCTGCGTTCTTTTGATAGCGCAGGCAATAGGACAGATTCGTGTCAAACACGGCCCGGAATAGATCTTTGGCACCATTCTTGCGCGTGTTGTTGACGTTCCAGGTTTCCAGGAAAAGGGCCAGCAGCACATAAATAGCTTCATGAACGTCGCGGAAATAATTGTAGAAAGTACCGCGCGACAGGCCCGTATCGTTTAGCAGCGTTTCAACGGTAATGCGCCCGGTGGGCGCCTCTTCGATGCGCTCGGCCAGCCTGGCCAGTATCAGGTAACGCGTACGCTCGGCCTTCTTCAAACGACGATTGATCGACTGGGCGTGCAACATGCCCACAAACGTCAACGGCAAGGTGTCGTCGCCGCTATTCCCGCCGGAATGAGCCTCATTTTTCATAGTGCTGTCTATTTTTAGATAACCTTGCTCAAAACAAAATAATTATACATAGCGTACATAAATAGAAGCCGAAAAACCAATTTCAAAAACAGAAATAAGCAGAAATTAGTAGAAACCCTAGTCTTTACAACGATTTCTTGACGGCCTGAATAACTATACATAAGATTCATATTTGACTGTATGTATAAATTTAGCCTTCCCGTTACTTTTCAATAAAGCACGTGGGCAATCGAACCTCAGGCAACCACCATCATGACAACTGGCGCCACCGTCCGCTTTGATTCGGTCAGCAAACACTACGGCAACGTGCAGGCGTTGCGGAACTTCTCCCTTCACGTGCCCGCCGGCGAATTCATCACCATTCTGGGTGCCAGCGGGTCGGGCAAAAGCACCGTGCTCAACGCACTGGCCGGCTTCTCTCCGGCCAGCTCGGGCGAAATCTACGTCAACGACACCCCCATCACCCATGCACCGCCGGAAAAACGCAATATCGGCATGGTGTTTCAGAATTACTCGCTGTTTCCCCACATGAACGTGCTGGAAAACGTCTGTTTTCCACTGCGGATGCGCAAGGTGGAAACTTCGATGCGCGAACGGCTGGCACGCAATGCCCTGGATATCGTTCGCCTGTCCGAGCTGGCTGAACGCAAGCCGAAAGAGCTGTCCGGCGGTCAACAGCAGCGGGTTGCCATCGCACGCGCCATTGTGTTTTCCCCCTCGTTGCTGTTGATGGACGAGCCCCTGGGCGCGCTGGACCTGAAGCTGCGTGAAGCGCTGCAATTTGAAATCAAGGAAATCCAGCACCAGCTGAACTGCACGGTCATTTATGTAACGCACGATCAGCGCGAAGCCCTGGCCATGTCGAACCGGATCGCGGTGTTGCGGGCCGGGCAAATCGAACAGGTGGGCACGCCGGCCGACATGTACGACCGCCCACACTCCAAATTTGTGGCTGACTTTATCGGGCATACCAACCTGTTCGCCGTGAACGCTTCCCCCACAGGCCAGATCCATATCCCGGAACTGGGATTGGCACCGCCGGGCCTGGCGATCGACCCCTCGCAAACTCCGTTTGTCAGCATCCGCCCTGAACGTTTCAAGCGCGTTGCCCATGCCCAGGGCCCTACTGTCCAGGCGGTGCTTCAAGAGGTGATTTTTCTGGGCGACGTGGTGGAATGCTCGGCCACGCTGACCACAGGGCGAACCATTCATTTCAAGGAATCACGGATCGGCGGGCCATCGTCGCTGCAGCGAGGGCAAACCGTTTTGCTCGCCCTGGATCCCGAGGACTTCGTTTTCGTGCGAAACACCTGACTCATCTTCATCTTCGTCGTACTTGCAGCATCTACTTTTTATGAGGTTACTTATGAAACTGACGCTATCCGGCAAGCGCCTGTCGCTCAGCCTGCTTTCCGCCTTGCTGTTTTCGCCTGCAGTGGTATCGGCCAATGAACCCGTCGTATTCGCCAGCTATGGCGGCGTATGGGCGGACACCATCAAAGAAGTTTGCGGTGTGCCTTTCGAAAAAGAAACCGGCATCCCCGTACGCATGGTCGCCACCGACAACTCGATTGCCCAGATCCGCATTCAGCAAATGACGCGTAATGTGCAATGGGACATTTCACCCACTGAGGGCGATGCGGTCATTATCGCCACCGAGAATGACTGGCTGGAGCCGCTGGACTGGAACTACATTGATCCCGAGAAAAAGATTGCGGACGTCGGACGCATGCCGACCGCCATTGGTGCAGTCGCCTATTCCGTGGCCATCGCCTACCGCACCGACAAGGTGCCGGAAGGAAAAACCTTCACGGGCTGGAAAGATTTCTGGAACGTGAAAGAATTCCCTGGCCCGCGTTCGCTGCGCAACACGCCGGTCGAAAACCTTGAGTTTGCCTTGATCGCCGATGGCGTCGAGCCGGCCAAGGTTTACGACGTGCTTGCCACCAAAGAAGGCCTGGACCGGGCCTTCAAGAAAATGGACGCCATCAAGGAACACATTACGGTGTGGTGGTCCAGCGGCCAGCAACCGCCCCAAATGCTGGCCACGGGCAACGTGTACTACGCCACCACATTCAACGGCCGGGTCGCTCCGCTGCAGGCCGAAGGCGTGCCGGTCGACATTACCTGGAACGGTGCCGCCATTGAAATGAGCAACTATTCCATTCAGAAGAATGCGAAGAACAAAGACGGTGCCATGAAGTTCATCAAGTTCTGCTGGAACGACCCGGAACGCCTCGCGCAAATTGCGAAGAAACTGCCGTACTCCAGCTTCAACAACGATATGTACCAATACCTGGATCCCGAGTACGCCAAGAAATTGCCGACTCACCCTGACAACGTTGGCAAACAGTTCAACTACAACGCCGAGTTTTGGGCCAAGAACCGTAAAGCAATCCAGACCCGCTGGGATCGCTGGCGCCTGAACTAAACCTACGACTCAATCACCGGATACACTCGAATGGGAAACTCCTTGCTTCGCCTGTCACCACGCGGCCATGCGTGGTTGCTGGTTCCCGCCTTGCTGCTCATGGCGGTCGGTTTCATCATTCCGCTGGGGGAAATTGCCCAATGGGCCACCACGCCCGATCTTTATCTGCAATTCTTCCAGCCCGATGATCCCTATCGCCAGATCATGATGGACACCTTTGTGCTGTCGATCGGCGTGGCGATCCTGACGGTCATTCTGGCGTATCCGGTGGCTTTCTATTTAAGCCGCACTCAGGGCATGTTCCAGAAACTGTTGCTGATCGGTATTTTGACGCCCTTGTGGGTGAGCGTACTTATTCGTACCTACGGCTGGATCGTGGTGCTGGGGCGCTCGGGGCTGGTCAACACGTTTCTGCTCACCACCCACCTGAGCGATGAGCCCGTTCAGCTGCTCTACACGCGGTTCGCCGTGTATGTAGCCATGATTCAGGTGTTGTTGCCCATTGCGGTACTCATGCTTTACAGCGCCATGGCCTCGATCAACGATACGTTTGTCAAAGCGGCGCGCAGCCTGGGCGCCAATCCGTTCAATGCATTCCGGTACG
Source organism: Burkholderiaceae bacterium (assembly GCA_050252075.1). Classification (GTDB taxonomy): domain Bacteria; phylum Pseudomonadota; class Gammaproteobacteria; order Burkholderiales; family Burkholderiaceae_B; genus JAAYGT01. Next base: position 14,203 of record JBFWLP010000014.1, read on the forward strand.
TGTTCTTCCCCATGACGGCCAATGCCGTCGTCGGCAGCGGCATTCTGGTGTTTGTGCTGTCGCTGGGCTTTTTCATTACGCCGGCCCTGGTGGGCGGGCCCAACGACGTGCTCATCTCCAACATCATTCAGACACAAGTCAACGAAACCATGGACTGGGAGCTGGCGGCCACGCTGAGCGTGATATTGCTGGTCGCAGGCGCGCTGATCGTCACTCTTCTGGTGGCCCTGGTACGCAAAACCCTGTCGGCCGATTTAAGCGGAGGGGTGAAATGAACGCCACCGGATCAACAATGCGCTGGTTCCTGCCCACTTATGTCGGCGCTATTCTGCTTTATCTGTTGCTGCCGCTGCTGGTGGTCATTCCCATGTCGTTCAGCGACACCACTTACCTGGCATTTCCGCCCAAAGGCCTGACATGGCACTGGTACCTTGAGCTGTTCCGGTCGGAAGGCTGGATGAACGCCATTTACCGCAGCCTGTTCGTGGCAACGGCATCGGCGATCGTGGCAACCATTGCGGGAACGCTCTGCTCGCTGCTGCTGGCACGCCGCACAAAAGGCTGGAGCACCACGCTGCGCTGGCTGTTTCTGGGGCCCCAGGTTGTTCCTGTGATCATTCTGGCACTGGGCGTTCTGCTGCTTTTCACCCGTCTGGGGCTGTATGGCTCGTACACCGGCATCATCATCGCACACAGCACACTGGCCCTGCCGTTTGTCATTACCGCCACGCTGGGCGTACTGCAACAGGCCGGCGAGTCGCTGGAGAAAACGGCACGCGTTCTGGGCGCCTCACCGTTTCAGGCATTCTGGCACGTCACGCTTCCCTGCATTGCCCCCTCGGTGTTCGCCGCGTTCGTCTTCGCCTTCTTCGTTTCGTTCGACGAGCTGGTTATTTCCTTGTTTGTCATGGCCCAGAACGAAACCCTGCCCATGCGCATCTGGGCCGATGTACGACAAGACTTATCACCTATTGTTGCCGTGGTCGCCACCTTGCTGATTGTGGTCACGGCACTGATCGTCGTTCCAGTGGAATTGCTTCGACGCAAAAGCGCACTGGCAGCGACACCCGCAACCCAAGACTAATCCAGGCATTGCTACATCATGAACCCGACCTATGGGCAACTTGTCACTGAAGCCGGCACGGCGTCATCCATCGAAACCCTTTATACCGCGGGCCTTCCTTGCACAGTGTATGAGCTGTTGCGCTGGACGGCGGCCCGCCATGCCGACGACCCGGCCTGGACGTTCATCGACGAAGGCATCCAACGCACATGGGCCGACGTACTGACCCGTGTGGATCGTGTGGCGTCCGGTCTGTACGACATAGGCGTGCGCCAAGGCAGCCACGTGGCCGTCATGACCAGCAACATCGAGGCGTTTCCTTTGTGCTGGCTGGCATTGGCCAAGCTGGGCGCCACCATTGCGCCGGTCAACACCGCGTACACAGAGCGCGAGGTGAACCATGCGCTGACGCTGTCCGAAAGCCGCTTCCTGGTCATCGAACACGAATTCCTGCCTGTCTTTGAAGCCATCGCCGAAACACCCATTCTTCCCGAGAATACTGTGGTCGTCGGCGGGCCAACGGACACATCGGGCTATCGCGCATGGGACACACTGCAATCAACCACCGCCCGCCCGACCGGCAATAACGCCGTTGAGCCCGGCACCTTGCTGAACGTCCAGTTCACCTCGGGCACCACCGGGTTCGCCAAAGGGTGCATGCTCACGCACGAGTACTGGCTCGTGCTGGGCATCGCCTCGTGCGCCCTGTTCAATCAGAAGATGACGCGCATTTACATGGGCCAAAGCTTTTACTACATGGTGTCCCAGCGCCTTTTGATGAATGCCATGCTGATGGGCGCCGCCCTTGTCATTCCCCGCCGTCCCGGATCAAAACGGTTCATGCGCGATGTTATTGAACACGCATGCGATTACTGCTCGATGTTTGAAATGGCCTACAAACAGGCGCTACACCTGGACAACAAGACCAACCGCCTGAAGCTGGCCACCATTTTTGGCTTCAACCAAAGCGCCGCCCGCAATTTCGAACAGCTGTTCGGTGCGCCGGTGCAAGAGTTTTACGGCATGACCGAAATTGGCGGCGTACTGTACATTCCGCGCAACGTTCGCCCCGACGACTATGTGTCCGGCACATGCGGCATTGCCGCGCCGCTGCGCGAGGTCATGATCTGTGATCCCGAGGGCCTGCCTGTGCCCGACGGCAAAGCCGGTGAGCTGTGCGTGCGCGGCCCCGGATTGATGCTGGGCTATTACCGCAATGCCGACGCAACGGCCGAAGTGTTCCGCGACGGCTGGTTCCGCACCGGCGACCTGTTTGTCAAAGACCCCAACGGCCATTTCCGCATTGTGGGGCGAAGCAAGGACATGGTTCGCCGCAACGGCGAGAACATTCCGGCACAAGAAGTGGAGGCCGTCATTCGCGCCCTGCCCGAAGTCAGCCAGGCCGCCGTGGTTCCCGTGCCCGACGACTACTGCGGCGAAGAGGTCAAGATCTACGTGCAGCTGAACGACGGCACCACGCGTGAACAGTTGCCGGTATCGCGGCTGATCGAACACGCCCGGGCCAACATGGCGGCCTTTAAAGTGCCGCGCTACTACGCGTATGTGGACCAGTTCGAGCTCACCGATTCCCTGCGTGTACGCAAGAAAGCATTAACAGAGGGCGTCGCCGATTTGCGGCTGAATGCCTACGACGCCAAAGACCAATGCTGGCGATAACCCGACTTCCCATTGTTCCATCACGAACCCTTTACTGAGCAAACCCATGGAAATTCAATCTGAAACCCTCGGTGCGGTACGCATCCTGACAATTGCCAACGAGCGCATTCACAATGCCTTTGGCGAAGGCATGGCGCAAACGCTGCTTGACGAGTTCAACGCGGCCGAGAACGATCCGGCCATCCGTGTCGTGATCGTGACGGGTGCAGGAAATACAGCCTTCTCGACCGGCCATGATCTGAAAGAAATCGAAAGCGGCGCCTACCTGGAGAGCGGCCTGGGCGAAGCGCCCTTTTTGCGTCCGCTGACCATGAGCAAGCCGGTGATTGCCGCCGTCAATGGCCATTGCTATGCGGCGGCGTTCATTCTGGCGCTCTCCTGCGACATTCGCGTTGCCAGCGAGAACGCCGAATTTGGCTCGCCCGGTGCGCGACTGGGCATGCTGCCCGAAGGCGGCCAGCTATCGCGGCTGCCGGCGCTGTTGCCGCGCTCCATCGCCATGGAGATGATGGTGACGGCCGATCCGCTGAAAGCCCATGACGCCTGGCGTCTGGGATTCATATCCCGTGTGGTGCCGACCGGCGGCGTGCGACAGGCCGCCCTGGACATCGCCGCCAGAATCGCCGCCAACGCCCCCGCCGTCATTGCGTCGATCAAGAAAGGGCTGCAGGAATCCGACCCCGTGGATTATCACGCCGCCGAAACGTATGAATTCCGCGAAGCCCGTCGACTTGAGGAAGGCGTCGATGCCAAAGAAGGCGTCCGCGCCTTCTTTGAAAAACGCGCGCCGGTGTTCACAGGAAACTGACCCCTTACCCCTCACGAACGACGTCACCCTTGCCGGGGTAAAATCCAGCCAATAATAAGAACGGTCTGGTATAAAACAAGGTAAATATGACTCGTGGGGGGCGGCATGCCCAATCGGTTTTTTCGCGCCATACGCCGCCGGCCGGCGCTTTTGAAGGCAATCGCCCGGCTGGGCACGACCGGTCTGCTGCTTGCCGTCCTGTTCCCGGCCGCCGCGCAACCCACCATTGAGCTCGCCATCGGGCAGTTTGCCTATCGCCCCAAGGCCATTTTGCAGGGCATGTGGTCGCCGCTGGTACAACACCTTCAGGATCGATTGCCGGAACATGTCCGGTTAACGCTGCGCGTGCTCAGCCAACCGGAAATGGAAGCCGCGCTGTTGCGCAACGAACTGGATTATGTGTTCACCAATCCGGTTCATTATGTGCAGCTGCGTGAAAGCAACCAGCTCTCCGGCGCACTGGCCACACTGATCTCCAAAGAAGACAACATTGCCGTGTCGTCGCTGGGCGGCGTGGTCATTCGCCGCCGCGACCGCACCGACATTCAGCAACTGGATGACCTGCGCACGGCAAAAATTGCCATTGCCGGCACCCAGTATCTGGGTGGCTATACGGCGCAAAGCGTAGAGCTTAAAGCACGCGGCATCGCCCCGGCCAGCCTGGACTACCTGGAAACCGGACAGCCGCACGATCGGGTGGTGCAGGCGGTACTGAACCGCGAGGCCGACGTCGGGTACGTGCGCACCGGCGTTCTGGAGCAACTGGAAAACGAGGGCGCCCTGGCTATCGGCGATCTGGCCGTCGTTGGATCTGTACCCGACCCCGGTTTTCCTTTCTTGCGATCCACTCGGCTTTATCCTGAATGGGCATTCGTCGCCCTGCCCCAGGCGCCGGAAGATATCAGCCGCCGCATTGCCGGCCTGCTGCTCAGCCTGGATCCCGCCAGCCGTGCCGCACAAGCGGCCGGCATCGAGGGCTTTACCATTCCGGCCGACTACTCCGTGGTGCAGCATGCCATGGAAACGCTGCGCCTGCCTCCCTTCGACAAGCTTCCTGACTTTGACTGGCGCGATGTATTGCAACGCTATCCGGTGCAAATCGCGGCAGGCACCCTGGGTGGCCTGATCATTCTTGGGCTGGCCATGGCGCTGGCGGCCATCAGCCGGCGCGAACGCCAGGCCCGCATTACCTCCGACGATCTGCGCTCGCGTGTCCAGGGCATTATCGACGGCACCCGGGCCGGCACCTGGGAATGGAATGTACAAACCGGTGAAACCCGTTTCAATGAACGCTGGGCGCAAATTGTGGGGTATACGCTGGCCGAACTGGAGCCTGTATCCATCGACACATGGCAGCGCTTCGCCCACCCCGATGATCTGGCCGTGTCAAACGCAGCCTTGCAAGACCATTTTGCCGGCCTTGCCGACAGTTATCAGGTCACGGTGCGTATGCGCCATAAATCGGGGGACTGGGTTTGGGTGAATGACCGGGGCAGGGTACTTTCCTGGACCACCGACGGAAAACCCGAATGGATGTTCGGCACCCACGTTGAGGTCACCAACGAAGTGCTGGCCGAGCAAGAGCGCACTGACTGGCTGAAACGCTTCGAAGATCTGTCAGCCAACGTGCCCGGCGCACTGTATCAATACCGCCAGCGCCCCGACGGCAGTTCGCACTTTCCTTTTGCCAGCACCGGCCTGTATTCCATCTACGGCTGCAGGCCTGAGGATATTCGCGACGACGCTTCCGCCGTGTTCGAGGCCATACACCCCGATGACCGGCCGTTGATTCACAGCTCTGTCGCAGAGTCGATTCAATCCAACACGGTATGGCATGCCGAATTCCGGGTAAACCATCCCGAAAAGGGCGAGCGGTGGATCGAAGGCAGCGCCACGCCGTCGGCGGAAAACGATGGCGGCACAGCATGGTACGGGTATTTGCGCGACATCACCGATTTGCGCCGGGCGAATGAACGCATGCGGTTGGCGGCCCAGGTTTTTGGTTCAAGCCGTGAAGGTATTGTGATACTCGACGCCGACGGCCGCATTGTCGAGGTTAATGCCGCCTTCAGCAGCCGCACCGGCTACACGCTGGCCGACCTGAAAGGACAGACCACCGATTTACTGCACTCGCCCGCCCAGCCGGCCACGTTTTACCAGGCCGTACAAACGGCCGTGGAACAAGAAGGCCACTGGAGCGGTGAGTACTGGCTGCGCACCAAAGACGGGGAATCCCACCCGCAGTTGCTTTCCATTGCCGCAGTGCACGACGAACAGAACCGGATCACCAGCTACGTCGCCATTATCAACGACATCCGGGAACTGAAGGCACACGAGCAGGAGCTGGACCGTATGGCCCACCTGGACCAGCTCACGGGCTTGCCCAATCGGCGTCGCATGCAACTGGAACTAGAAGCCGCCGTGCGAAAAGTTGCCGGTCAGGGCGGCCAACTGGCCGTAGGCATGATGGATCTGGACAAGTTCAAGCAGGTCAATGACACCTACGGCCATGAGGCGGGCGACATGCTGCTGATCGAGATCGCACACCGCTTTTCGCAAATGGTACGGACCGGCGATACGGTTGCGCGCCTGGGCGGCGACGAGTTCGTACTGATCCTGCCGGACACCGATGGCACCGAGGTGATTGAACGCATTCTCGACGCCGCCCGCCGGCCGGTCGACTTGCCCCAGGGTACCGCCTTCGTGTCGGCCAGCATCGGCCTGGCTTACTTTGATGCCCGTACGGCAACCGATGCCGACACGCTGCTGCGACAAGCCGATCAGGCGTTGTACACGGCCAAATCCCAAGGCCGGGACCGGTATTGCATTTTTGGCCTGCCCGGCCGCGATGTGGTCTAGGCATATTTACACCGACCCACTACAATTCGCCCCGATGACGACACCCCAAACCACCGACCCCTCCCGTTTCCCAGGTTTAGCCACCATGAAATCACTGGGCGCCAGCGCGTTGCGCGACACCCTTTCCAGCCGCACGCACTCACGCGACTTTTCGTATGCCCGTGCCGCTTATCTGCGCGGCCGGGTCGTGGTGGTGGGGCTGATTTTCCTGGCGCTCAGCCCGTTCTGGGCACTTGTCGACGCCCTTCTGCTGCCTGAAGAAACCGCGCGCACGGCCATGGTGGGCCGCATGATCATGGTCGCCGGGCTGGCGGCCACCGTTGCCGTTGCCTGGCGCAGCCTGGGCAAGGTGGGCCAGGCCCGGGCGTCGGCCGGGTTGCTCATAGGGCTGCCGGCCGCCTTTTATGCGCTGGTGCTGGCCGCCCTGCCTTCGGACTGGCGCGGCGACCTTGTAGGGTATAGCTTCATTCCCTACATGCTGACCGTCATGCTCTGCATTTTCCCGTTCACGCTTCTTGAATCCGCCATCGCAGGCATGGCGCTTCTGGTCTTGCAGGCCTATGCCGTTCATGTGGGCGGGGAATGGCTAACCGCGGTGGGCCTGCAAAACCTGTGGCTGCTGGCCGCCCTGCTGTTCATTACGCTGGCCGCGAACTATTTCCACCTGGGGCTGCTGCTGCGCCTGTATCGCGAAGCAACCCACGACCCCTTGACCGGGCTGCTGAACCGCGGCGCACTCATCCAGAGCCTGGCACAAGTGCGCAGCGCCGCCCAGGCGCCTGCCATGTCGTTACTGATGATGGACCTGGATCACTTCAAGCACATTAACGACGACTATGGCCACTCTGTGGGCGACAAGGTATTGCAGCGGTTTGCACAGCTGTTGCGCGAATCGGTCGGCCCCGGCGATTTCGCGGCCCGCTATGGTGGCGAGGAATTCGTTGCCGTGCTGACCGGCACCGGCAAGGAACAAGCCATTGCACTGGCCGAGCGTCTGCGTGCCCGCGTCGAGGCCACCCCCATCACCGACCACGAAGGCAATACCTTTCACGTCACCGTGAGCATCGGTGTGGCAACGCTGTACCCCGACGAATCGTTCGACACCGCCGCCCGGCGGGCCGACGATCGCTTATACGAAGCCAAGAAAGTTGCTAGAAATTGCGTGGTTGGCATGTAACGCGGCGGTGGCAACCAGCTCAAGAATCCCGTTGATAACCAGCTGCACGCCCATGCACACGAGCAGGAAGCCCATTACCCGTGAAATAGCGTCAATGCCATCGGCACCGATAAACCGGACAAGCTTTTCGGACGATCGCAGGCACACGTAAAACAACGCGCCCAGCAAAAGCGCAATGATCACGGGAGCCAGCCACAGCACCCAGTCGGCGTAGTGACCGTGTGCGGCATGCACCTTGGAAGATGCACTGATGATCATGGCCATGGATCCCGGCCCGGCGGTGCCCGGCAACGCCAGCGGAACGAACGCGATGTTGGGGGCGGGATGGGATGCCATGGATTCCCTGGCCTTGTCGGCTTCGGTCATGTCGCCCACCGATGTGGTGGGAAACAGCATGTTGAAGCCGATAAACGCCACCACCAGCCCGCCGGCAATTCGCATTCCAGGCAAGGAAATGCCCAGTACGTGAATCAACCACGTTCCCAGATAATAAGTAACCGACATGATCAGTACCACGTACAACGTGGCTTGTTTTATCTGACGGCGACGCTCTTGGGGAGCCAGGCCTTCGCCCAGCGAAAGCAGCAAGGTCATCGAGGTGAGCGGATTTGCCAGCGGCAACATCATGGCCAGCCCAATGCCTATAACTTTGATGAATTGCTCTATTTCACTCATGATGTTTCACCGGTAACCAGTGGTCTTGTGCGCGTGTCATTGCCCCCATGGCAAACGCCAGATTCGCGGCGGCAATCAGTGCGGCATTCTGTGCATCGGCATGCGCCTGATGTGCTTGCAGGACATCGGTTGCCGCCTCGGTGGCCAGGGTAATGGATCCGACTCCCTGTTGATACGACTCAAAAGCCGCCCCGTAGGCAGTGCGTGCGGCACTGACCAGCTCCTGCGTGGTTTGGTAGCTTTGCAACGCGGACCGCAATTGGGTTTCAGCGGCCACCATTTCCCTGACGGCATCGCGCTGGCGTGTTTGCAATACTTCTTCGGCCTGCTGCTGACGCAGCCGGGCCTGACTGAGCTGATAACGGCGCATTCCCCCATCGTACAGGGGCAGGGTGACGCCGACCAGGACCCCGCCCGTGGTGCTCTGCTGGCTTAAGGCGGGCAATCCACGAATATCGAAACTGGTACGGCTGGACGAAGCTACGGCACCCAGATAAACCTTGGGCATGAATTGCGCCTGGGCGGCATCGACACCCGCTTCTGCCGCCCGCACGGCCGCGTAGGCCGCCACAATATCGGGGCGCTGCGACAGGGCCTTTTCAATAGCGGCTTCGGTCAGCGATTCAATCGACCTGGGCAAGCGGGGCACTTTGGGCAGCGCAATGTCGATGGTGGACAAGGGGCTCAACCCCACCGCCGCCAGCAAGGCAAGATACGTATTCTTCTCAATGCCCTGGCTGGTGACAACGTGCAAACGGGCCTCGGCCACCGCCTGGCGCGCCACGGCCAGCTCAACGCTGGTTGCAACGCCGGCATCCAGCTTTTCGCGCACTGCCTGCTCCACTTTCCGGTGATTGGCCAGCGCTTGCCCGGCCAGGGCGCTGCGGCTGCGGGCCGCCACATACTGGTAATAGAAGTCAGTGACATCCCGCATCACCTTCTGGTGAGCGGCATTGAACAAAACATTGGCGCCGAGCGAAACCTGCTCGGCCCCTTCCAGCAAGGCCTCACGCTCGCCGAAATCGAAGAGCAGCCATCCCAGGGCCAGCGCTGGGACGACACCGCTCACGTCGGTATCCACCGTGCGATTGCCGTCGATGACCAATGGCGAGGGCAAACTGGTACGTTGATAGCCGCCAATGACATTGGCCGACAGCACGGGCAGGAAACTGGCCTCGACCATACCCACCGCCAGGGCGGCCTGCCGCGCCTGGTTCCAGGCCTGGCGGGTTTGCGGATTAAGGCGCTGGGCAAGGTCGATCAATTGCGGCAGCCCCAGCGGTACGCCTTTTTCAATGCCTTGCTCGGGCTCCTGCGCCTGCATGACACGGGCCACCGAAACGTGCACGCCCGAGGGCACGGTTTGGGGCGATTGCCACGGACGGTCGGGTGATGCCGGCGCCCGATCAAGCGGTGCACCGGCGCATCCCGCCAGCAGCAGAGCCGCAACGGCTAAACCTGAAGATTTCATGCCTTTATTCACATCCTGTTGTGTTCTTCCGTACTTGCCGACAGAATACAGGCCGACTCGGCGGCGTCAAGCCGTGCACGCAAGCGGGCAACATCCTCGTCGCCCGGACGCAAGGAGGACGGCTCAAAATGAATCAGTGCCAACTGGTTTCTCAGGCGGTCAAGCTCGGGCAACAGTGCTGCGGGGGCCTTGTTACCGCCCGGCGACGCGGGCGGCGTTGCCAAGGCTTGCAAACGCTGCCCGACGTCGACAGCGGCACTGACCGGCCAGGCCCGGGTGAAAATGACATACAGCACCACGTTCCCCAGCAAAATGCCGGCCACCCTGTCCATGGCCACCGATACCGAAACATCGGGCCCAAACCCCTGCAGCACCGTCAGCAGGAAAGCAAGACCGATCTGAACGCCTGCATAGGCGCTGCGCTCCGAGCCCGCAGACACCCAGCCGGCCACCAGCACCCCGGCAAACACCAGCCCCATCAGCGAGGTGATGGTGGTCATTTGGGGAATCAGAAACAGCACCGACAGCACGCCCATGGCGGCCCCAATCAGGCAGCCCACGATGCGAAGTGTCAGTTTGTGCACAGTTTCGGCCGTTGTGCCCAAAGCCGCCACATAGCACGTGATCATGGCCGTGTGAATATCCTGCCATTGCAGCGCCGTGTAGATCACATAGCAAATGACGGCGGCCAGCGTGGTTTTCAGCGCAAACTGCACATACACCGGATTGGACAAGGCATCGGCATAGAAGAAACCGTCATTGCCGGGCGGCCCGGATTTCTTCGGCGATAGGTCGGCCACCGCCACATTGCCAGGTTGGACGGCGGCGGATTGCTTTCCTCTGCCGCGAAGGTGCCGGCCGGCGCACGCCACCAGCCGGTCGTACGATTGCTCTACCGACGCCATCAAACGTTGCTGCTCCTGCGGTGACACCACCCTGAACAGGCGCAGAAAAAGCCCGGTTTTCTCCAGTGATTCGTTGCCCGCCCGCAGCAAATCCCGCACCTGCACATAGCCGTCGGGATCGTTCTGAAGCAATGCGGCGGCCTGCTCGCGCCGGGCAAGCTCCAACTGCATGCCGCGCACCATGGGGCGTCCGAATGCGGCGGTGTAAACAAGAAGCACCCCCATTGGAACCAGGGCCATCAGCCAGGCATACAGTAATCCGCGTGTAGCCACTTCACCGAAAGGAGCATTTCCCAACAGTGTCATCACAAAGGCAATAACCAGCGCCACAATGTTGCCCACCGGCCCAAGCCGGCTGGCCGCACCCAGGTAGACAAACAACACCGAACTACCGGCCAGGACCGCCATACGAGCCACCGGATGGTTCAACGTGATCGGCAGCAAAAACACCAGAACGACCACCACCAGCGACACCAGCACGCAGATCGCCATGCTCATCAACAGCGTTTCCGCTGTATTCGGGCGTGTCACGAAAATGACCAGATAGCAGCCAATAGCCACCAGTGGTATCTGGTAGGTCATGAACAACAGTGCCGTGATCGCGCAAACAGCAGCCACCTGGCACGCCGTGGCCAGCCTCCCGGGAAACGGCGCAAGCTCGTTCGCCAGCCACGCGGTCGTGTTGAACGTCACCGGCGCGCCGGCATTAGCACGCATCGGCGCGAATGGCCACTGTAACCGATGCGCCGATGCGCATCAGATCGGGGGGCGGGGACTGCAAGGCCACCCGTACGGGAAAGCGTTGGGCCACCCGCACCCAGTTCAGCGATTTCTGCACATAAGGCAGCGCCCGGGGCAAGGCGATCATGTCTTCGCTGCTGATCCCCCAGCCTATCCCGGAGACTCGCCCCGGAATAGCCAATGCGGGGTCGGCCATGGTGTAAACGGTGGCGCACGCCCCCACACGAATGGCCTGCAAATCGGTTTCCCGGAAAAAGGCGGTGGCATACCATTGCCCGGAATTGATCAGGGTAAACGACGCCTCGCCGGGGGCAAGATGCTCGCCGGGTGATATATTCAGCCCGACGACCAGACCGTCGTTGGGCGCGTAAACCCGCGTGTCCTGCAGGGCCTTCTGTGCAATGGCCAGGGCCGACTGCGCCACGCGCACCGCCGCTTGCGCCGCTTGTTCTTCGCCCACCAGTTGCCGGGCCGCAGCCGCCTGCGATTGCGCCTGGTTGAGACTGACACGGGCATCGCGCTCCGCCGTCACCGCCGCATCGAGTTGCTGTGCCGGCACGTAGCCTTTGGCCGCCAGCGGTTTCAGGCGCTCCACCGTTTTCTGTGCCAGCTCCAGATTCGCCCGGGCTCTGGCGATCTGTTCGTCGGCGATGGCGGCATTGGCCGTTTCGGCGCGGATACGTCTGGTCTCGGTGGCAAGTGCGGCCTCGGCCACCGCCAGTTCCGCCTGGGCCTGCTCAACACGCAGCTGATAAACCAAGGGGTCAATGGTGAACAGTAATTGGCCGCGCTCAACCCGATCACCCTCGCCCACTGCCAAGGTATCCAGTTTGCCGGGCACCGCCGCGCTGATGTGCACGACATTGGCCTGGATCATGGCGTCTTCGGACAGCGGATTAGCCTGTAAATGGCGCCAATACAGCAGGCCGGCACCCAGCGTCAGGGCAACCACGGCAACGGCAATCGCGGTGGCGACGACGCGCCGGAAGGAAGATGAAGGCGGGGACAATGGCATGGTGGCTCAACGGGGCGAATAACTGTAGGCAAATGCCATGGCAAAAGCAACGGTGATGCAGGTGTATACCAGCAGGCGCAGGGGCATGACCTGGTCGAGCCCGCAGCGCACCAGCACGGCGCGAAGCAACAATGTGAAGGGAATACCCACGGCAAAGCCGACCAGCCATGCCGGAAAATACGAACCGAACATAAGAAACGACGGCGCCCGGGGCCCGGCGCAGCCGGCCAGCGCGCCGGCCAGCAGCAAAATAATGGCAGAACACCGATAGTGCATGAATAGAGCGCCCCGGACTTAGCTGAAAAGTGAATCGTTTCTTGTTGCTTACTTCTTAGTTAGCCGATTTTATCCACTTTTTGCTTCATATTTTGCGAATAAAAGCGATAATTGACCCACTTTATCTGTTGCATCCATTTTATGTACCTGTCTGCCGCACTGCATCGCCACCGAGGTCACCGGGCTGCCCTGCCATCCACAACGGTTTGCCCTGACAACTGCACAAACGCCCATCCGCTCATTCCGTGGATCCATCGCCGCATGGCCGTCGACCTTACCCGGCGCCGCCTTCTTGGCGGCGCGGCGGCCATGGCGCTTCCCTTCAAGGCACGCCCCGCCACCGATGCCTTCGCAACGGCGCCGCTTACCTCGGCCAAACCCTGGGTGTTTACCAACCTTAGGCTGTTCGACGGCGTAACAGCCACACTGCACGACGGCCTGGAAGTGCGTGTCGAAGGCAATCGCATCGCCGATATCATGCCCGCCGGAAGCCCCCAGGGCGATGTCACCGTCGTTGATTGCGGCGGGCGGGTCGTCATGCCCGGCCTGATCGACGCGCACTGGCACTCCACACTTTGCGGCATTACGCAGCTTCAGGCCATGACCTCCGATGTCGCCTACCTGCATCTGGTCGCCGCACGCGAAGCGGCGCGCACCCTGCAACGGGGGTTCACCACAGTGCGCGATGCCGGCGGCCCCAGTTTCGCGCTCAAACAGGCCATCGACGAAGGCCTGGTGCACGGCCCCCGCATTTATCCGTCGGGCGCCATGATTTCCCAAACCTCCGGACACGCCGATTTTCGTATGCGCTACGAAGTGCCAACGGCCGACGGCCAGCTCAGCCACGCCGAAAGGGCCGGCATGGCATCCATTGCGAACGGGGTGCCTGAAGTCTTGCGCCGTGCCCGCGAACAACTGATGCTGGGAGCATCGCAACTCAAACTGATGGCCGGAGGCGGGGTAACGTCACCCTACGATCCTCTGGACAGCACGCAGTTCACGGAAGACGAACTGCGGGCGGGGGTACAGGCGGCCCAAGACTGGGGAACCTACGTGATGGTGCATGTGTACACCTCGAAGGGAATTCAACGCGCCATTCGGGCCGGTGTGCAGTCGATCGAACACGGCCAGCTGGCCGACGAGGACACCGCACGAATGATGGCCGACAACGGTGTATGGTGGAGCCTGCAACCGTTTCTGGGTGACGACGATGCCAACAAACTGGCCGATCCGCGTAACCAGGCCAAACAGAAACGCGTGGCCGAAGGAACGGTACGCGCCTACGAAATGGCCGAGCGCCTGGGTGTGAACACCGCCTGGGGTACCGACATTTTGTTTACACCCCAGAATCTTCCCCACCAGGGTCGCATGCTTGCAAAATTAACCCGGTTTTATTCCCCCCTGTACACACTGCGCCTGGCAACGGGCAACAACGGCAGCCTGCTCGCGCAGTCGGGGTTGCGCAACCCCTACGACGGTGAATTGGGTGTGCTGAAGAAAGGCGCACTGGCTGATCTGCTGGTGGTTCAAGGTGACCCCGGCACAAGCCTGGACTTCCTGACCGACCCCCAGGCCAATCTGAACCTGATCATGAAAGACGGCAAAGTGTACAAAAACACGCTGCCCGGCCCCTCTACCCTTTGATAGCCCGCTAACCCTCCATGCTTCCTGATTTGTTCCAGTCTGAATGGACTGGTATCCACACGCACACCAGTGTTCACATCGCCGGCATAGTCCAGCAAACAACACAGCAGAACGCCGGTGGGCTGGCGACGGCCTTTTACGACACCATGCTGAAGGACAAGCAGGCCCAGCATTTCCTGAGCCACGATCAGGTAAAGAGCCGCCTGCACAACTCCATGGTGGGCTGGTTGCATCAACTGTTTGGCACCGATGCGCCTGAGCATGGTGAAGCTGTGTATGCCCACCAGATCAAAATCGGTGAAGTCCACGCCCGCATCGACATCCCGGTGTCGCTGGTGTTAAAGGGTGCACGCACACTGAAGGATTACTTCGCCATACTGCTCGATGCCGATGCCGGCCTGGCCGTCGATGACCGCCTGAAAGCCTACCGGCAGTTTTCAGGCAAAGTGGATCTGGCCATGGAAGTCATGAGCCAGGCCTATGCCAGCTCGCATGAACGCAAGGCCCGATCCAGCGAAGCCTACCGCCTGTTTTCCATTACCGAAAACATTGCCACCGAAAAAGAAAAGCAGAAGGCGGCACTACTCGACTGGGAAAGCAAGCTGATGTTCGAGGCGGCGCTGGGCAATTCCAGCGAAGCGCTGCCCAGGGTTCGCGAATCGGAGTTCGGCCTGTGGTTCAGGCACAAGGGCATGCACGCGTTTCAGGGCGTTCCCGAGGTTGACGTCATTACCGATGCCATGGACACCATTGACACGGCATGCCTGCCCTTGCTCGGGGAACCTTCCGAGCCTGCGGATACCCGTAGCGAACGCATACGCGAACTGCGCCAGCATGCAAAAAACATCAAATTCCAGCTCGAAAACCTGTTCGCGCGCAGCCTGGAGGTCGAAGCGGGCAAAGATGTGCTGACCCATTTGCTGAACCGCAAGTTCCTGCCCACGGTACTGACCCGGGAAATTGATTTTTGCCGAAAACAGGAAAAATCATTCGCCGTTGCCGCCATCGATATCGATTACTTCAAACAGATCAATGATTCCCATGGTCATGAATCCGGTGACCTGATCATTCAGCAAGTGGCCACCCTGCTGAACAATACGTGCCGGGGCGGCGACTTCCTGTTTCGCATGGGAGGCGAGGAATTCCTGATGGTGCTTGTCGACATGACGGCCGATCGGGCAAAACGCTTTGCCGAAAGGGTTCGCCTGGCCGTGCAGAACCACTCGTTCCTGCTGCAAAACAACATATCGGTACCCGTCACGGTAAGCGTGGGCCTGGCCGTGTATTCGGGGCACCCCGATTACAACTATGTTTTGCGTCAGGCCGACAAAGCCCTGTACCGGGCCAAACATGAAGGACGCAATCGCGTTTGCGTAGACGCGATCTGAGCGCGTCAGGAAGTCAGGGCGTCAGCGTTTCCTGCAGCCAGTCGTAGACAACGGCATTGGACAGCGGCAAATTGCCCAGCTGACAGTGCATGTCGGCCCCTTCCTCGGCAGTGAACACGTATGACGTGACGGGGCCGGACACCGACGTTTCGCACACCTGCATCTGCCGGGTGGATTCGGCGCCTTCGCCGGCGCCCACAAGCGCCAGCACCGGACACTGAATGGCCGACACGTTGTCAACGCGGTAGTCGGCCAGCGCTCTGAACCATCCCGAAAAGCTGTCCACCCCGAAGCGGCGGCAAGCGGCCTTGAACGACAGCTTGATTTCATGCGGCATGTATTCATCGGGAATGTCGTCCACCTCGCTCAATGCCACATCTTGCTCGCCATCGGGCGTATCCCCGTCGGTGTGGGTAAAGCCTTTCATATAGGCCCCCAGGTCGACAATGGGCGAGTTGGCGACCAGCGCCCGGATGCGGGCGTCGTTCGCCGCCCCGCGCAAGGCGAAATAGCCGCCGAAGCTGATGCCATACAACGCCAGATGCCGGGGCGATACCTCGGGCCGGGCCAGCGCGTAATCCACTACCGCGCCCAGCGGCTTTTCGTAATCGGGACGAAACACGCAATCGGGATAACGACGCAAGCACCCGACTTGCCCCGGCCCTTCGGCGACAAGCACATTGAAGCCTCGCGCCAGCCCCTCGGCCGCCGACTGAAAATAAAGCTCTTCACCCGTTCCGTCGAAACCGGTAATGATGATGACCGTTCGGCCCGCCACCGCTCCGCCGGCGGGCTGCATGAAGTAACCCGGCAGTAAATTGCCCTCGAAGGGAATATCAACGGGCTGTATCACATGCGGCAAATACCGGCTTGCCTGAATGAAGGCGCGCCGGCCGGCGTGGCCGTACCCCGCGCCATCGGTGCCGAAGGGGTCGGAGTAATACTCTGCCGACCGGTAATAGCTGCAGGCACGCAACCAATGGCCGGCTGCACTGACGACATGGCCGGCTGCCACGCTGCGCTCGGCCCTTTCCACCAGACGGTCGGCCATGGCGCCAAACGCCGCCGGCCAAAGGTAAGGGTCGTCGGACGCCATTTGTGCGCGAGCGGCAAAGATCTCGCCGGGGCTGCCTCCCCCGGCAGTTGCTGCGCCCAGCATGCGCATGAGCTGAAAATCCATTTCTGACGAGGCAAATCCGCGAATACGCGTCAGCGTACGTTCGACTCCGGTCATGCGCCCTCCTGGCAGGGTATTGCGACAAAAATAAATAGCTCCGAAAATAGCAGTGGCAGTTGCACCCGTCAACACTCGCACCGCACTTGCAGGGCTTCCCCGCCCCGCCTCTCCGGAGCCGCCCAGAACGTATGAAATCTTCTTCCGGTCTGTATTTTCAGGGGCTCGACCATATCCGGGCAATAGCCGTATTCACGGTTTTCTGCTGGCATTTCATTCATTACGGTAACGGCCATCTGGCGCCGCCGCCCGCCTTTCCCCTGTCACTGTTTACCGAAGGCCATACCGGCGTTGCCATTTTCATGACACTCAGCGGCTATCTGTTCGCCAAGCTTCTGAACGGTCGCCAGGTGCATTACCGTGCCTTTTTCTGGAACCGCCTGCTGCGTCTGGCGCCCTTGCTGGTCATCGTGCTGGCACTGGTGGCGTTGGAACGCTACGCCATGGGCACCCTGAACCGCGACTTTTGGCGGGAAGTCGGTTGGGGCTGGCTGCTGCCCACCCTGCCCAACGGCGGATGGTCCATTACCGTTGAGGCGCACTTTTATCTGACCCTGCCCGGCCTGCTCTGGCTGTTGCGCAAATCACCAAGGCACCTGTTTGCCGTGCTGGCGTTCATGCCGGCGCTGCGTGCCGCCCTGTATCTGTGGCTGGGGGAAGTGCAAAGCCTGGCCTACTGGACGCTCGTTGGCCGCATGGACCAGTTCGTGCTGGGCATTCTGTTTTTTCATTACCGGCACTGGCTTGAAAACAAGGGATGGCTGGTGCTTGCCACAGTGCTGGGCTTCCTGCTGTTCTGGTATGCCTTCGACGCCCGGGGCGGTTTTTACATGCAACCCGCCTACCCGTCGCCCTCGCCGGTATGGATTTACCTTACGCTGATCGAAGGCATTGCCTACGCAAGCGTGATCGCCTGGTACGACACCCGCCATCGTGACAGCACACACTGGCTGGCGCGCGGGGTTGCACTGATCGGCACGTACTCGTATTCCTTATACCTGCTGCATTTCTTTGTCGTGTTCCGCTTGCCGGTCTGGATCAACGACCATCTGTTCCCGCTCACCGGCCCGTATGCGCTGCTGATGGCCGCCGTACCCAGCTTTTTGCTGTTGGTGCCCGCCGGCTGGGCCAGCTTCCGGTTTATCGAAGCACCTTTTCTGCGCTATCGAAAACCTTATGTCGCCACGCCCGGGGCCGGCCGGCCCACCTGAGTGCACCACTGGCACGCCGCATTACAGGCCGACGTCCTTCGCGGCTACCCCACATTCACCTGAATGCGTTTGGGCTGTGCGTGCTCCACTTTCGGAATACGCAACATCAGAACACCGTGCTCGAAAGTTGCCTGCACCTTGTCGGCATCCAGCTCCCTGGATAACGTAAAGCGACGCCGGTACCGCGGCTGGGCCACTTCAACATGGCTGGCCTGCATGCCTTCGGGCACCGGCAAGCTCACCTCGCCTTCAAGTGTCAGCATGTCAGCCTCGACATGCACGTTCAGCGACTCTTTGGCCACACCCGGCAAATCGGCGTAAAGAATAATACCGCCGGCGTCTTCAAGAACGTCCACGAAAGGCACCAGGCTTTCCGGCTCGCGCTCTTCCCGGCCGGCCTGTGCCACAGTTTGATTTTCAGTCATGATGTTCTCCGGTTAATGAATGGCAATGCGACGGGGCTGCGTTTGCGCACTGCGGGGAACGTGAACATGTAATACGCCATCGCGGTAATTGGCCGTGATACCGCCCGAGTCAACGTCGTCGGGAAGCGACAACACACGACGAAAACGGCCGGCGAATCGCTCATCGATATGAACGGTTGCGCCTTCGGGCACGTCGGGTATTTTGCGTTCGCCTGACAGCGTCAGGGTACCTTTCTCGAACTGAACATCCAGTGAGGCCGGATCCATACCCGGCGCAAAGACATAAATTTCCACCGAGGAAGGCGTGCTGCCAATATTCAGCGCCGGGTAACCACGCGATCGGCCACGAATACTGGAACTACCGGTCACGGCCTGTTGCATTGCCCGCTGCAGGCGATCCATCTCAGCAAAGAGATCACGTGAAAACATTGAACGGTAAACCATACCAGGCTCCTTCATAACAAGTTGCTCTACCGCCTAAATAACGGCAAAACCCTGCTTTTCAAGAGCCGGCCCAAGAGGCAAAACGACCGATGGACAAAACCCGCCCCCCCCGGATGCCCTAGCGCTGGTACTCGCGTTCCGCCACCTGGCGAAACACGTTCACCAGCGGCAGCTTGACCGACGAGCGATCCCAGATAAGTCCGAAACTGCGGGTGGGTGCCGGGCCGGGCAAGGGCATGGCCACCACATTCACGCGCGACTGCCACAGCGTCCAGACGCTGGGCACAATGGCCACCCCAAGCCCCTTGTCCACCATCATGGCGATGGACTCGGTGGATGACAGTTCCAGACGCTCCCGTGGCGCGACCCCGATCGCCTTCAGGTAGCCGTCAATGGCCTGGCTGTCCCAACTACGTCGACTGTAACGAATGAACGGCTCCTGCCTGAGCAGATCGTGAACCTGGCGTGCGGCATGCCTGACCGGGGCGATCAAAGTGAACGGCTCCTGGGTCAGCAGGCACCAGCCCAGCCGCTTGGGAATGTCGAACGGCGGCATCAACGCAATGGCGGTGTCCAGGGCACCGGACTCAACCTTGGGATAAAACTGGGTTGACGCTCCCGGCGTGACCGACACCCGAAGCTGCGGGTAGTTGTCGATGAGCGTTGCCAGAATACCGGGCAAGGTACTGACCAGCGCGGTATTGCCCGCCCCCAGTTTCAGCTCGCCACTGATCTGGTCTTTGTGGGCCAGCGCCGTAAGTGCGTCGACCTGATCCAGAATAGCCTGTGCCTGCTGCAATATACGGTAGGCCGCCGGGGTGAGAACGACTGTCTTCCCGGCCCGGGTGACCATGGGCCGGCCAAGCCGGACACTCAGGGCATGCAACTGCTGGGCGACGGCACCGTGCGTGACGTTCAGCTCGCGTGCCGCCTGGGCCATGGATCCGCATCGATGCACCGCCAGCAGCGTGGCCAGGTAAGCGGTATTCATATGATAGAAATAATATCTTTTAAGGATAGTTTTTAAGGCGCCATGGCGCGCGTTTCGACACGATAATGATAGCCAAACAAGGAGCCCTTATGCGAAGCAAGTTATTCGTTCCCGCCTCACGCCCTGAACTGTTCATGAAAGCCATGCGCAGCGATGCCGATGCCATCAGCTTTGATCTGGAAGACGCCGTGCTGCCTGATCGCAAGCCCTATGCACGTGAGCAATTGATCGCCCTCTTCGGAAGTGATGACTACCGGCAGATAAAAGAGTCTAGCCGAAAACTGGTGATTGTTCGCATCAATGCGCTGGACACCCACCATGCCGATGACGACCTGCAAGCGGTGTGCCGTGCCGGCGTCGATATCGTGAATATCCCGAAGATCAACTCGGCCGACGACGTTTTAATGGCCGTTCACCGCATTGACCAGGCAAAACACAAGAACGGATGCGACGCACCCATAAAGATCCTGGCCAACATTGAAACCCCTACCGCGTTGCACAACGCGTCGGACATCGGAGGGGCACACGCCGACGTCTGGGGGCTGCAGCTGGGCCTGGGCGATTTATTCGAGCCCCTGAACATTGCGCGCCAGAATGATCGCAACGTTCACGCCATTTTGTTTGCGCTGCGCATGGCGGCCGCCCGGTCAGGCGTTATTGTCTACGACGGCGCGTACACCAACGTGGGAAATCCCGACGGCTTTCGCGCCGAAGCGGAAATGGCAAAAAATCTGGGGTATCTGGGCAAAACCTGCATTCACCCCAGCCAGGTGGCGCTGGCCAACGAGGTCTTCCAGCCCAGCCCGCAGGAAATCGAGTGGGCCGCCAAAGTTGTGCAGGCCACACGGGACAATCCGGTCAACGGCGCCTTCCTGCTCGAAGGCAAAATGATCGATGCACCCTTTGTCGTTCGTGCCGAAGCCGTTCTGAACACCGCCCGCCGCCTGGGCTTGCTAAGCCACTAACCGCCCCGATACGCTATGACTACCTCCCCCCACGAACTGCCCCTGACAGGCGTCAACGTCCTGGATTTAAGCGCCTACATCGCCGGCCCCTATGGCTGTACCTTGCTGGCCGACCTGGGTGCCAATGTCATCAAGGTGGAAGCCCCCGACGGCGATAACCTGCGCCGCTACCCCTCGACCCTGCCCGAAGAAAGCCGCGCATTCATCGGCGTGAACCGGGGCAAGCGCGGCATCGTGCTCGACCTGAAGACCCCTGCCGGTTACGCGTCGCTGTGCGCGCTGGTACGCGAGGCGGATGTCCTGGTTCACAACTTCCGGCCTTCTGTTCCCCCGCGCCTGAAAATCGACTACGACACCCTGACGGCCCTGAACCCCAAACTGGTTTACTGCGCGCTCACCGGTTACGGCGACACCGGCCCGCTGGCCGACAAGGCCGGCTACGATCAGGTGCTGCAGGCCCGCACAGGCATATGCGCCGCGCAAGGCACACCCGATAACCCCGAGATTGTCTACGGCTCCGTAGTGGACTACTACGCCGCCTCGATGCTGTGTTCCAGCGTGAGCGCCGCGCTTTTTCAGCGCGAGCGCACCGGACGGGGAACACGCATTTCGGTGTCCCTGCTGGGCAGCGCGCTGGCCATGCAGTCGGCCCGGCTGGTCATGACCGACACCGAACCCAAAGCCATCAACCGCGATATGCGATCGGGCGGCATTACCGGCATCCACCCTACACGCCAGGGCCATCTTTACATTTCGGCCAATACGCCCCACTTCTGGGAGGCCCTGTGCGAACTCATCGGCGTACCGGAACTGGCCCGCAACGACAAGTACAACTCGGTCAAGAAAAGAGCGGAACATGCCGACGAACTCATTCCCGTGGTGCGCAAGGCCTTGCTGGCAAAAACGGCAATGCAATGGGAAGAGCTTTTCGGCACGGCTGTTCCCTGCGCCGCCGTGCGGCCGATAGAGGCCATGTTTGATGACCCGCAAGTTCAGTCACAGGGCATGATCCAGTCCATGCAGCACCCTGTGATCGGCAGCTATCAGGCATTGGCAAGGCCATTTTGCTTTGCCGGCACGGAAACCGCCCCCGTACCTCGTTCCGCCCCCACACTCGGTCAGCATACTGACGAAGTGCTTGGGGAATTAACCAAAAAGGGATCGCTAAAAGGAGACACCCTGTGAACTACTCGAAAAAAACCCTGATCGCCGGCGCCGTACTGTCGCTGGCGACAACCTTTGCCGGGGTTGCACATGCCAACCCCGACAACTATCCGGAAAAACCGGTCACCCTGCTCGTGGGTTACCCGGCCGGCCAGTCGGTCGACATGCTGGCACGCCTGATCGGCGAAGGGCTCAGCAAACAGCTCGGCCAGCCGGTCATTGTGGACAATCGCCCGGGCGCCGGCGGCACCATCGCCACCACCGCCCTGGTGCAGGCCAAGCCCGACGGCTACACGCTCAGCATGGGCGCAAGCGGCCCTCTGGCTATCGCGCCCCACCTGTTCAAATCGGTCAGCTACGACCCGCGCAGCGACTTTACCGCGCTGATGCACGTTGCATCGGTGGCGCAAACCCTGGTGGTATCGGCCAAGTCAGATGTAAAAACCATGGACGACCTGGTCAAACAGGCAAAAGCGAATCCCGGCACCATCAATTTCGGATCGCCGGGAAACGGCTCCACCAGCCATTTGACGCAAGAAATGTTCAAGCAGCGAACGGGCACCCAGATGATGCACGTACCCTACAAAGGCGGCCAGGCGGCCATTACCGATCTGATCAGTGGACAGATCGACGTGCTTTTTGAAGCCTCGCCCACCGTAACGCCTTTTGTCAGGCAGGGGCAACTTCGGGCAATTGCCGTCAGCACATCCAAGCCGATTCAGGCGCTTCCCGACACACCCACCATTGCCAGCCTGGGGCTGAACGACTTCGAGGCAGTGGGCTGGATGGGCATGGTGGGCCCGGCAGGCATGGATCCAAAGGTATTGGCCAAACTGCAGGATGCGCTTGCCAAGACCATGCAAGACCCTGCCGTACAACAGAAGCTCGATGCCATGGGCATGATCCCCGTGGGTGACCGGCCTGAGCAATTTGACCA
The DNA here is from genome assembly GCA_050252075.1 of Burkholderiaceae bacterium. GTDB lineage: Bacteria > Pseudomonadota > Gammaproteobacteria > Burkholderiales > Burkholderiaceae_B > JAAYGT01. The sequence goes on from JBFWLP010000014.1 coordinate 37,273, forward strand.
GTTCATCAAGAGCGAATACGCCAAATGGGGTGACGTCGTCACGCAAGCCAACGTCAAACTACAGTAACACCCACCCTGACAGGGCCACGGCGCTGCGCAGTCAGGCTCGCCGGGCCCTTTCCTTTTGGTAAAGTTGAACAACTTTGAAGGATATTGAAGGCCATGTCATTACAACCCCGATGGAAACAACGCCCGCCCGACTCGAACTGGGGCGATTTCGGCCCGGAAGACCAACTGGGCCGGCTAAACCTGCTGACACAAGAACGGGTGCTCGCTGCATCGCGCGAGATAACCACAGGCCGGCGTTTTTGCCTGAGCCTGCCGCTGGACTACCCGGGCGGCAACAAGCTTAACCCCTTTCGCTACCCGCCCCGCGTATTGTCGACCCAGCGCAACGGCAAGTTTGCCTACAACATGGCCCATTGCTGCGAACACCCGGGGGTGACCGACGTTATTTGCGACGACTATGTCGTGCTGTACACCCAGTACTCCACCCAGTGGGACAGCTTCGCCCACGTAGGATCCATGTTCGATGTCAACGGCGACGGCAAGCCCAAGGCCGTGTTCTACAACGGTTTCGCCGCCGACGAGCATATTATCGGCCAATCCCGTCAGGCCCAGTCCTCACAGGAAGAGCAGGCCGTCAAGGCTCAGCGGCTGGGCATCGAAAACTTTGCCGCCACACCGATCCAGGGGCGTGGCGTGCTGGTCGATTTGCACAAACATTTCGGCCCCGGGCGCACGGAAGTCGATTACGACCGGCTCATGCAGGCCATGAACGCGCAAAACGTCCGCGTTGAAACCGGCGATATGCTTTGCCTGCACACCGGCTTTGCCGACATGGTGCTGTCCATGAAGGGCGATCCCGACCGCGACCGCCTGCACAACAGCGGCTGCGTGCTCGACGGGCGCGACCAGCGCCTGCTGAACTGGATAAAAGACAGCGGAATTGCCGCGCTCATCGCCGACAACTACGCCGTTGAGCGCCGCCCACCGGCCGGACCGCAAGGAACCCAGGGGGCGTTCATGCCCATTCACGAACTGTGCCTGTTTAAACAAGGTATTCCCCTGGGAGAACTCTGGCACCTGACGGAACTGGCGGCGGAACTGGCTGCCCAGGGGCGAACCCGGTTCTTCCTGACCGCACCCCCATTGCGGCTGCCGGGATCCGTGGGCTCACCTGTCACGCCCGTTGCCACCCTTTGATCGCCTCGCTGACCGCCCCGGTTGCCATGGGGTATATACCGCTGGGTGCCGTGTTCGGTTTCCTGTTTGTTGAAGCCGGCGGAAGCGGCTGGCTGGCCATCGCGTGCAGCCTGTTCATTTACGCCGGCGCGGCACAGTTCATGATGATACCCATGCTGGTTGCCGGGGCGTCGGCAGGTACCATCGCCCTGGCCACTCTGGTGTTGAACCTGCGCCATGTGTTCTACGGAATTTCATTGCTGCAAACACTGCCGGCCGGCCGATGGCAACGCTGGTACAGCATCTTCGCGCTGACCGATGAAACGTACTCGGTACTGACCACGCTTCCCGAAAGCCGGCGCGCCGGGCACATGGCCCTGGTATCGGCACTGAACCAGGCGTGGTGGGTAGGCGGTACCCTTCTGGGCGTCATTATCGGCTCGCACGCCCAAACCTCTCTGGCCGGACTCGATTTCGTGCTGGCATCGCTGTTCGCCGTATTGGCCGTCGAACAATGGCGCTCGAAACGCAACAGCACTCCCCTTTGGATAGCCCTGATCGCCTATGCTGTCGGCTACGCGGTCGCCCCCAGGCACGCCTTGGTCATCGCCATTGCCCTGAGCCTGATCGCCGCCCTGGCCTGGAAAGCCCCCGACATATCAAGCCATGACTGACACAGACTACGTACTGATCGTGATTGTGGTCATGGGCCTGATTACGCTGGGGCTGCGCGCCCTGCCCTTTGTGGCCGGCCGCTGGCTGCGACGGCAGGGCATCGTTCACAAACTGGGCGCGACTCTGCCGCTGTCCATCATGACGCTATTGCTGCTGCACTCGGTGGTGGATGCCGCCCGCCAGAACCCGGCCGGCGCCTGGCAGGAAGCGCTGGCTGTTGTCATGGTGGGATTGATCCAATGGCGCACCCGGAACACCCTGCTGAGCATAGTGGCGGGCACGAGTGCTTATGTGGTGATGCGGAACGTGTGAAAAGGTCGGGGCGAAGTGCGCGGCGAACTAAAACTCCTCTGGCAAGTTTTAAAGATCTAGTGCGGTGGCACTTGGTGCGATTGCGCACATAAATTCATTCCCTTTAGTTATCAAGTATATAAATAATATGATTTGACCGACTTACCAGGCTACAAACATAATCGCCCCATCCCCGCATTTCGCTTTAAAAACGCGGACGTATAACTGCCATCGAACTCTCTACGTCCAACCGACACAATGCACCGACAAGGAGATGCCATGAAATTCCGTAACCTACTTTTCTTAATGCTGATTGGGGTTCTGTTTGCACAACCACCGGTTGCTCATGCCCAATACCCCGAAAGACCCATCACTTTGGTTGTACCCTGGCCAACAGGGGGCGGAACCGACACCATGGGTCGCATCATCGCCAAAGGTCTGAGCAGTGTTTTGGGTGTTCCTGTCGTGGTCGAGAACAAAGGCGGTGCGAACGGCACCATTGGGAGCAGGTACGTATCAGATGCGCCTCCGAATGGTTACACCCTACTGATGGGCTCGTCCGGCCCCTTGACGGTATCCAGCGCCGTCCGTCCTAAAGAGGTTCCCTATGACCCTTTGAAAGACTTCACACCTGTCATGCTGGTGGCCAAGATCCCTCTTGTTCTAGTGGTTCACCCGAGCGTCCCGGCCAAGACTCTGCAGGAGCTTGTGGATCTGGCAAAAAAAGATTCTAAAGCCCTTACGATGGCATCCGTCGGTGTTGGTAGCTCAAACCACCTGACTGGCGCAATGTTTCAGTCTTACGCCGGCATAGAAATGCTGCATGTCCCGTACAAGGGTGCCGGACCGGCTTTAACCGATTTGCTGGGGGGGCAGGTAGACGTCTACTTTGACCAAATCGCTACTTCTGCTCCGCATATCCGCAGCGGGAAGCTGCGTGCATTAGCCGTCACATCCCTGGAACGCTCAACATTGCTACCCGAGATTCCAAGCGTCAATGAGTCGGGTTTTGCCGGCTTTGACACAAGCTCCTATTACGCCATCATGCTTCCTCCAGGAGCACCTGATGATGTCGTGCGCAAGCTGAACTCCGCCTTGATCGAAACCGTGCGCATGCAAGACACGAAAGACAGTTTCGCGCGCATGGGGTTTGAAGCAGATGAAAGCACTCCAGAGGAACTACGCGAGTTTCTGACCAAAGACTTGAGCATGTGGCGCAAAGTAGCCAAAGATGCCGGTGTTGAAATGGACGAGTAACTACGCGTCGTTCGTCTACCTGAATTCAGGCGCTCGTATCGTTGATGCGAGCTCCTTGCCGAATTCCGCCGCCAACAACGACCGTGGCCGGAATCTGGGAAAAAGCATATGAAAATGATACGTAACGGCCGGTCGAAACGGCCTAACGACCAGCATTCCCCGCTGCACATACTCTTGCGCGGTGAACGGATCAACAATGGAAATACCAAATCCATTGGCGACAAGCGAGCACGCCGAGTGAGACGCAAATGCCTGTGCCGTCGTTTTTCGCCTAATGTTTCTTCTTTCAAAAATCGTATCAATGGCATGACGTATTCGACTTCCTTGCATGAACGACACAAACCGTTCCCCCTGGAGGTCACGTGGAGTCACTACAGACTTGGAAACAAGACCATGCTCATTAGGCATGACACACACCGCGCTCGCAGAACAGAGCGGCTCGGTGCTAACTGCGGGATGATCGACCAGCGCACTTGTAATGCCGAGGTCGATCTTTTGAGCGATGGCAAGCTCCACTACGTTATCGGCACTGGTAATGTAAAGATCGACATTGACGTCCGGCTTGTCCTTGAACAATTGTGCAACGAGGCGTGGAACATGGTCATGGCCAAGAGAAGAGAGCGACGCAATACTCATTTCCCCCGACCGCAACCCTTTGATTTCTCTGGCCAAGCCTGCGACATGCTGGAGACCAACAAACACCTTATCAACCTCACGGTACAGCAATGTAGCCTCAGCCGTAGGCAGCAATCGCTTTTTGACCCTGACGAACAACGTCAAACCCATCGCATGCTCCAGGCTGGCCAACAGCTTGCTGACCGCAGGCTGCGAAACACTCATGCGCTCAGCCGCTGCCGTCACTAAGCCCGTGTCCATGATGGCCTTGAATGCCTCTATTTGTCGTGGGGTAATCGTTTGCGAGCTCACTCAACGCTTCCATTGAAGACTAATTTCAATTTGAACCCAGGAGTAAGATTATGCCCGAAGGTGCTGTACCCGAGGCCCTGACCGGAACTGAACCCAGCCCTAAAGCCATACCAAATCGCACACGCGACATCGAAGCGCTTCCGTTACCACCCAACATCTGGACCCTGCTGGAGGGCGCAGCCAAAAACGCACCCGACTCTTGTGCCTGGAACTTCTTCGCAGACGATGACCGGATAAACTATAAAGATCTGGCATCTTCGGTTAACCGCCTGGCCGCAAGCCTGCAAGCTTTGGGCGTTAACGCCGGCACACATGTCGCTGTCCTGTTACCCAATGTGTCAGCCATTCCGCTTACGTGGCTAGCGCTCGCGCGCCTTGGCGCCGTAATGGTTCCAGTAAACACTCGCTATACCGGTCGTGAACTTCACTATGTGTTAACGGACAGCGAAGCGCGCTATCTGATTACGGATCAGGACGGCCTGTCGGTTTATCACAGCATGCCCACTGCGATACCGGAGCTCAATGATCGAATTTTAGTAACCGGGGCCAACTATCAGGGCTATCGTTCATGGGACTCTCTGCTGACAGGCCCCAGAGATACCCCAACTATCGCCAATGAGCCCGGTCTTGATACGTTGCTCAACATTCAATATACCTCGGGGACAACCGGCTTCCCAAAGGGCTGCTTACTGACGCAGCGTTACTGGCTGACATGCGCCAAGGTTTACGCAGAATTTGACGGATTGGCCTATCGCAATATTTTGGCGGACAACCCATTTTTCTACATGACGCCACAATGGCTATTACTGATGGCATTTTTCCATCGCGCGACCTTGTGTGTCGCCCCACAAATAAGTGCCTCGAAGTTCATTGATATCGTCAAAACACACGACATAAATTACTGTCTTTTCAGGGAAGCCTATCATCACCGAACGTCCCAACAGCCTGGAGACTCCAATAACCGTTTAATGCGGATGAATATCTATCCGCATCGGCCTGACGAACACGCGGCTATGGAGCAACGATTTGGCGCACCAATACGACCTGCGTTTGGCATGACAGAAATTGGCGTAGGACTAATCATGCCTATCGAGGCACAGAACATGGTGGGCTCAGGCTCTTGCGGTCGGCCTGCCCCATTCCGTGAGTGCCGGATAGTAGATGACAAGGGCAACCCTGTACCCACGGGCCACACAGGGGAGCTCTTGATACGCGGCCCCGGATTGTTCAAAGGATATTATCGCAAGCCTGATGCAACGGCCCAGGCATTTTATGGCGACTGGTTCCGCACGGGTGACCTTGCTCGCTGCGATGCTGACGGATACTTCTACATTATCGGTCGCATCAAGGACATCATCAAACGTTCCGGAGAAAATATTGCGGCAACCGAGGTGGAAACCATCGTCTCCTCGATAGCCGGCATTGATGAGGTGGCAGCTATCGCCGTACCTGATTCCTATCGAGGCGAAGAAGTAAAAATCTATATCGTTCTTGCGCCTGGGTACAGCATTGACGACATCCCGCCATCCGCGATTATTGAGCATTGCAGGCGGAATCTCGCCCCCTTCAAAATACCCCGCTACATAGCTTACTCGACGGACTCACTGCCAAAAACTGCCAGTGGAAAAATTACGAAACAACCCTTGCTGCAATCAGCAACAGACCTGCGATCGGGAAGCTGGGACAACCTAGATGGTCGATGGCTTTAAAACAAAAGCAACTCAAATCGGAGAAATAATGATCATTGATTACACAAGCAAACCGCCACTGCCAGATCATCAGGTTGGCGGTCCGCATCTTAACGGCTATGACCGAGTGTATGCAAAGAGTTACCAGTCAGCGGGCAGGGACAAAGGCCTGGGTGAAGAATCTCTGACTCAGTATTTGCAAACCTATGACAGTCTTGGAGTTTCCAGGGTGGTAATCAAGGCCCGCGACGCGGAAACCACCCATGGCTACCGTGTAACCAACGAAACAGTCGCTGATTTTTGCCGTGAACACTCCCCTCGATTCATTGGTTTGGCGGGTGTTGATCCAAACAAGGGAATACGGGCCCTGCGAGAACTGGAGCACGCAGTAAAAGAGCTCGGCCTACACGGCTTGAATCTGCATCCTTATGAACATCATCTGCCCATCAGCGATCCGAAAATGTATCCTGTGTATGCGAAATGCATCGAACTGGGGATTCCTCTTAATTTGCACTGCTCGACAAGCTTCTCGACCTCTGCTGCCATGGAGTGGGGTCATCCGCGACATCTAGACCAAGTTATGATGCATTTCCCAGAACTGAGGGTTTGCGCAGCACCACCCGGCTGGCCCTGGGTTCTGGATCTTATCGGTGTGGCATGGCGACACGAAAATGTATACATCGGCATTACAGCCGTTCGGCCCAAGTATTTGACCATCGAGCACTCAGGCTTCGGCCCGCTGCTGCAGTACGGCAAGACAGTACTTCAGGACCGCATTATCTGGGGATCGGCGTGGCCGATGCAGCCTGTCGATTCGGCTTTACGCGAAATTGAAAGCCTTGGCCTTGATGAATCAGTGAAGCACAAATGGTTATATGAGAACGCCGCAAATTTCTTGAACCTGTCTCACTAAAGAATAATCAACCATGAACGAGAAGATCTGGCAACGCTCCGCCACAGACCTTGCTGCAGCCATTCGTGCCCGCGAATTGACCTGTCAAGAAATAATGCACACATTTCTTGCTCGTATTTCTGAGCTCGATAAACACACCAACGCTTTTGTCACCGTCGATCCCCAGCATGCTCTGATTGCCGCACGAGAAGCAGATGACGCTGTCCGATCCGGTAGGCCATTGGGTCCATTGCATGGGTTACCGATAACTGTCAAAGACGTAATTTCAACGAAAGGCATGCGCACCACCTATGGATCGCGTCTCTATGCTGATCATATCCCGGACAATGAACCAGAAGCTGTTTCGCGTATTCGACGAGCAGGGGCCATCGTGATCGGTAAAACGACCACGCCGGAATTTGCACACAAGGTCTTAACTGACAGCCCGTTACATGGCATCACCCGCAACCCGTGGGCATTAGAGCGTAGCTCGGGGGGGTCGAGTGGAGGAGCCGCTGTAGCGGCTGCCATGGCATATTGCCCGTTGAATGTGAGCACTGATGGCGCTGGATCGAGCCGGATACCTGCCGCAAACTGTAATGCGGTGGGCCTGAAGCCCACCATGGGATCAATACCCAATGACGGCAGCCCTGACCTGTTCGCCATGCAGGTTTTAGGCGTCATTGCACGAACGACGGCAGATGTCTCCCTGCTTTTTGGCACGCTTTCCGGCCCTTATGATGGAGACCCGTTCTCACTTGGCACACGCGATACATCGTGCATCGATACCAATTTGCAGCCTGTATTAAGGAATTTACGTGTACGCTACTTCCCCAGAATGGGTAATTTACATGTCGACAAAGAAGTACTGCGCGCCGTGGAGCGAACACTTGCCACGATGGAAGATCAAGGTAGCATCGTGTTCGAGGATGGTGACATAGAGTGGCACCATGACGCTTGGCGTATCTTGCTGCGAGCCCAGCAGGCAAGCCGCTTCCGGAGCTCTTACACCAGCGTCAAGCATCTGCTCGACCCATCGATGGCACAGTGTATAGAAGAGGGGTTTTCGCAAAACATTATCGAGCTTCAAGACGCCATGCTCGCAAGAAGCACCCTCTTTAAAGACCTTCATCGCATATTTCAAACAGCCGACGTTATTGTTTCACCCACATCCTCTACTCCTGCTCTGCCGGCAACACATCAGGCAAATGAACCCGTATTTATAGACGGCGAACCGGCAGGAACACTGCGGCAGGCTTGGTACAACTACACCGTGCCCATCAATGGCGCAGGACACCCTGCCATTTCAATACCATGCGGATTCAATCATGAGGGCCTGCCAATAGGCATGCAGATCATAGCGCCCTGGCACCAGGAAAGAAAATTGCTGCAAATTGCCGGCGAACTGGAGCCAATGCTGGGATGGGCAAATCAGTGGCCGGATCTTGCACAAACCAAAAACTGACGTACGCACCCATGTAAAAATGGTCGGGGCGAGAGGATTCGAACCTCCGACTCCTGCGTCCCGAACGCAGTACTCTACCAGGCTGAGCTACGCCCCGACGGCGTACATAACGGGAAACTAGCGGTCGCGATCAACCGCGAAAGAGCAAAATTCTAGCAAAGATTCGAGATAAACGGAATTCGGGTAGCCACTCAAGGCTTCGCGGGCCAGTTTTGCCTCGGCCACAGCCGCGTCGCGGGTGTAGTCAAGCGCGCCGGTGTCGCGAATTGCCTGGGCTACGGCGGCAAAATCGGCCTCGCCGGTGCGTATGGCGTCCTGAACCAGTTGGCGCTGTGCCGGGCTACCCACTTCCATCACGCGAATCAGCGGTAATGTGGGCTTGCCTTCGCGCAAGTCGTCGCCCACGTTCTTGCCCAGCGCGTCGGCATCGCCACTGTAATCGAGCACGTCATCGATCAGCTGAAACGCCGTTCCCACATGCCGGCCATACGCGGCGGCGGCTTGCTGCTGCAGCGCACTTCCCCCGGCAACAATGGCGCCCACTTCGGCGGCGGCCTCAAACAGCTTGGCGGTTTTATAACGTACAACCTGCAGGTAGCGGTCCAGGGAAACGTCGGGGTCGTGCACGTTCAGCAGTTGCAATACCTCGCCTTCGGCAATGACCGTCGTGGCGCCGGACAGCACCGACATAACCCGCATGGAATCGGCGTCGACCATCATTTCAAACGACCGCGAATACAGGTAATCGCCCACCAGAACACTGGCGGCGTTGCCGAAAACGGCATTGGCAGTGCTGCGCCCACGCCGCATGTCAGACTCGTCGACCACATCGTCGTGCAACAGAGTGGCGGTGTGAATGAACTCCACCACGGCCGCCAGCAAATGGTGATTGCCCCCCTGGTACCCCAGCGCCTTGGCGACCATAAGCAACAACGCCGGCCGCATGCGCTTTCCGCCGGCACCCACAATGTAGTCACCGATTGTGCGTATGAGCACCACTTCCGAGTCGAGCCGGGAACGAATGACCGCATCAACGGCTTTCATATCGTCGGCAATGGGAGCGAGTAGATCTGAGAGAGTCAAGACGTTATCCGGGCAAGAAATAAGCGGCCTGTGGAACGACAGGCCACCCGCGATTATACGTGACGCGGGAGCCGGTTCCATGAGCCGGCGCCCCACGGCGGCGGTAAATTGGCGATAATTGACGTTTTTGCCCGCTATTTGCTGTGGAGTAACTGCCTCGTGACTGT
>JBFWLP010000015.1:0-45750 GCA_050252075.1 Burkholderiaceae bacterium
GACTGCACCTGGGCCACCACGGGGTAGTTTGCATAAACAACTTCTTCAAGATTGTTGCGACCGAAAAATGGTAAACCACCCTGATCGCCGCTATTTGAAGCGCCGTTTTCTGCAACCTTAGCCTTGCTCGCCGCCACAGAACCTGCTTGAATACAGGCGGTTGGGGTAAAGCGAAACTCAGCATCGGCTGGCTTACTGCGTTTTTGCCAATCAGCAAAGACCGTTATTATTACTGGCTTTTCATTGCGTGTCAAGTTTGGATCCTGAAAGATCCCTGCCGTCGGCACCGAGGCATGTGGCTGCACCACAACATACCCACGGTCGGGCAAGGCCACCGGGCTGAGCCGGTCGCCAATACCCTGGGCAAATGCCGACTCGCCAAAGACAAATACCGGAACATCGGCACCCAGCGATGCCCCCAGACGCATCAACTGCGACCGGGTGAGCCCGGTACCCCACAAACGATTCAGCGCGATCAGTGTGGTTGCGGCATCGCTGGAACCCCCACCCAGACCGCCACCGGCGGGAATCTGCTTGCGACAGCGAATCTGGGCTCCGGAACGCGTGCCGGTTGCCTGTTGCAGGGCGCGGGCGGCGCGGACGACCAGGTCGTCGTCATGCGGCAAACCCGGCAGGCTTTCCCCTTCACGCACCACCTTGCCGTCACGGCGAACATCGAAACTGAGCGAATCGCAAAGATCAATAAACCGGAAAACCGTCTGCAAGTCGTGGTAACCGTCGGCACGACGACCAATGACATGCAGGAAAAGATTGATCTTGGCCGGAGCCGGGACATCGTAAAGCGCCATGATCACTAGGCATCGACCACCAGACGCACGCTGATGGAGCGCTGCGACTCGTTGCGGTTCATGCGCAGCAACAAGGGCCCTTGTGCGTCGTAGCGCGACAACTGCACCAGCCAGCCGTTCTGCTCGAAATAGGTAAAGCGCCCCTGCGGGTCGCGCTGCGCATGGCTGACACCCTGGGGGGCCGCTTCGCCACGCAGCCAGTAACGCAAACCGCCCACCGGCATGGGCGAGCCCAGTACCTGTTCGATGAGCGCATCCGCCGAAGGCGCCGACTGCTGCGAACCATCGGCGCGCACCAGCAAGGCACTACCCGGCTGCACAGTGACACGCGCCAGCGTTGTGCCCATAGGATTGGCCAGATCCAGCGTGAGCTGCCGACCGGTATCCTGCCAGGCAAAGCCCCCCTGGACGGCCTCTTGCTTGCCGCCGGAATAATCAACGCTTACCGCAAAACGACCGGTGCGGTTCAACAACGCGGACTGCTCTCCGGAAAGTATCCTTGCGGGACTGGCGCAGCCCCCCAGCACGGCCAGGCCGGCCACGGCAAGCAGGCGGCGGCGCGACGACGAAAATGAAGGGCTACGGGTCATGGCAAGGTTACCCCGAACCGCTGCAAGGTGCGCATAAGGGCGGGATTGTCAGCTTCGAGCCGGCGCCCTTCCTGCCAGATCCGGCGCGCTTCGTCCTGGCGCCCCATGGCCCAAAGCACTTCGCCCAGATGCGCAGCGACCTCGGCCGCCGGAAGCTGCCGGAAGGAACGCTCAAGGTATTCCAGCGCCGCCTGATAATCTTTGACCCGATAAAAGTACCAGCCCACACTGTCCTGAATATACGGATTTTCCGGATCCAGCTCGATCGCCTGCTCCAGCAGTTCGCGGGCCTCGTCCAGATTGCGGTTCTGGTCGGCGAACGTATAGCCGAGCGCATTGTAGGCATTGGCGTTGTCGGGATCCAGATCGATGACTTCACGCATCAGGCTTTCGAAGTCGTCGGTGCGCCCCTGCCGCTCGTACAGCATGGCAAGGTCGTATTTGATTTCCGGGGTTTCCGGAATTTCCTGGTTGGCCCTTACCAGAACATCGATGGCGTCGTCGGTACGCCCCGCATCGCGAAAAATGGAAGCCAGGGTCAAAGCCACCACGGAACGCTCCCGGTCATTTTGTGGCTTCAGCTTGTCGAGCGTGGCACGCGCCAGGGCAAGGTCGCCCATACGTGACTGCAGCACCGCCTTGTGCACTTGCGCCTGAAATGCAAGCGCCGGGTCATCGATCAGGTCGAGCTGGCCGATAGCCTGTGCCAGCTTGCCCTGCTTCTCGGCAATCTGAACCAGCATCAAACGGGCATCCGACGCATTGCCCAGCGCATTGCTGGCACGGTCATCCATAGACTGGCGGCGCTGGCTCTGAACCTGAATATATTCCTTGAGCAGTGCTTCGGCTTGCGCGTAATCTTCGGCACGCATGCGCACTTCCGCTTCGGTGTAGAGCAAATCGAAATCTTCGGGCGCCTGCCGGCGCATCCGGGCGACCTGATCCAGCGCTTGCGAATAATCCTTGCGCAGCACCAGGCGGTTCACAAGCATCAGCTGCAACTGGCGACTGCCTTTGTGCTTTGCCAGAAACGCGCGGGTATCCGCCAATGCGCGATCGGGATTGACCTTCAGACCGTATTCCAGAATGCGCTGGGCAGCGGCATCGGACGACGGCTCGATCACCTGGGCCTTCCTGGCCTCGGCCAGGGCGCGTTCAGGCAACTGCGCCGCCCAGGCCGCGTCGGCCAACGCCAGATGGGTAAGAGCCAGCTTGCGCACTTCGGGGCCCAGGGCCTTTTCCAGAACCTCAAGCGCCAGCTTTTTGTCCTGCATCTTGCTCACGATAATAGACGCCTGGGCAACCGCCTGTTCTTTGTCGGTGGCTTTTTCAATGCGTGCGCGAAGCGCCGAGGCCAAACCGGCGGTCTCGCCGCTGGAGGCGGAAAGCGCCAGCGACGATGCCACGGCCTCGGGATCCTTGGGCGCCAGCAATACCCACTCACGCGCCGCAGCCAGCGCACGCGGCATATTGCGTTCGGCCATGGCGAACTGGAATGCCCGCTTGGCCAGACGAGGATCCGACGTTTCACGCGCCAGATCGAGCGCCGTCTGGGCGGCAACATCGTACTGGCCCCGGGTGGCCGCGATCTCGGCGACCAGAATACGGTAAAGCGTCTCGGCGCTCAGTCGCACGACCGGAAGCTCACCCGCCCGCAACTGTATATGTTCAAAGGCGTCGGGCGGCTGCACCGCCTGCGCCTGGGCCGAGGGCGACGCGAGCACAGGACAGGCAAAAGCCAGCAAAGAAGCAAATAGACGTTTCATTGAGCCAAATATCCGAAACCTACCCGAGCCCAGCGGCTGGTGGCAAAATTAGGGGGTCAGAGTAAAGGATGTTAGCACCCTCGTATGCCTGAATTGCCTGAAGTGGAAACCACGCGTCGCGGAATTGCGACGGTCATGCCCGGCAAAGCGCTTCGCCGCTTTATTGTGCACGAAACCCGACTGCGCTGGCCGGTCAGCACAGCCACGGAACACGCCATTATGGGGCAACCCGTGCTCGACTGCGCCAGACGCGGCAAGTACCTGCTCATCCAGTACCCGGCGGGAACCCAGATCGTTCACTTGGGAATGTCCGGATCACTGCGACGCGTTCCCCTGGACGAACCCCGACGCAAACACGACCATGCCGAATGGCTGTTCGACGACGCCCGTTTTTTGTATCACGACCCGCGACGATTCGGCGCCATTTTGTGGCACCCCGCCACCGACGGTCCCGTGGCGGGCCACCCCTTGCTCGCCAATCTGGGGGTGGAGCCGTTCGACCCCGCTTTTACGCCGGCCCATCTGCACGGGCAGTTCAAGGGTAAATCCATGGCGGTCAAGCAAGCATTGCTGGCGGGGACGGCGGTGGTGGGCGTGGGCAACATTTATGCGTCTGAAGCTTTGTTCACGGCGCGCATCAAGCCCACCGCCGCGGCGGGAAGCCTGTCGCTGCGGCGGTGCACCGCCCTGCATCAGGCCATACGCGACACCTTGTCGCAAGCCCTGGAATCAGGAGGCAGCACCTTGCGCGACTATGTGAACTCCACGGGTGAGCCCGGAGCCTACTTTACGCTTCACGCCGCCGTTTACGAAAAAGCCGGCCAGCCTTGCAAACGGTGCAACAGCAAGATCAGGAGGATTGTGCAGGGGCAACGCGCCACCTATTACTGTCCGCGCTGCCAGGCTCGATAAGCCATAAAATTCGCTATTAACAAACACATTGAACATAAACAAATGTTCCGCTATAGTCACGCCTTAACCAGGAGATGCCCATGAGCAAACAATTCGCTTCCCACGCCGATCTGGACGACAAGGTGGCGTCGTTCGAGAAACTATCGGACAACGCCTACGCCTACACGGCAGAGGGCGACCCGAACACCGGGGTGATCATCGGCGACGATGCAGTCATGGTTATTGATACTCAGGCCACGCCGGTCATGGCACAAGATGTCATCCGCCGTATCCGGCAGGTGACGGACAAACCCGTCAAGTACATTCTGCTTTCGCACTATCACGCCGTGCGTGTTTTCGGGGCGTCGGCCTACCAGGCACAGGAAATCATTGCCAGCCGCGACACCTACGACCTGATTGTCGAGCGCGGCGAGCAGGACAAGGCCAGCGAAATCGGGCGGTTTCCCCGCCTGTTTCGCAACGTCGAGTCCATTCCGCCAGGCCTGACGTGGCCCACCATCACGTTCGATGGCGAAATGACCGTGAACCTGGGCAATCTTGAAGTGCATATCATGCAGGTCGGGCGGGGTCACACCAAAGGCGACACCATTGCCTGGCTGCCCGAGCAGCGCATTCTGTTTGCCGGCGATCTGGTCGAATACCAGTCCACCCCGTATGCCGGGGATTGCTATTTCCGCGAGTGGCCGCACACTCTGGATACGCTGGCGGAATTCAACGCCGAAAAAATGGTGCCCGGCCGCGGTCCGGCATTGAAATCGGCCGACGAAGTGAAAAAAGGGCTGGCCGGCACGCGGGGCTTTCTGACCGACCTGTACAGCAACGTGCTCAAAGGCGTGGCCGACGGGAAAGACCTGAAAACCATTTACCGGGAAACCTACGACTTCATGAAGCCGCGTTACGCCGACTGGGTCATTTTTGATCACTGCATGCCGTTCGACGTTTCCCGCGCCTACGACGAAGCCACGGGCCACGACGACCCGCGCATCTGGACGGCCGAGCGCGACATTGAAATGTGGAAGCAACTGGAAGGGCAGTAGCACGCGGGCTTGCCGCCACGCCACCCATTGGAAAAGGTCATTCCCGTGCGCTCAACCGATTATCAGGCCGTCACGTTTCCGCCCACCCCCCGTCCCGACGGCGCGCGCCGGCATGCCGTCACCATCGTGGGCGCGGGCCCGGTCGGGCTTTCGCTGGCCATCGACCTTGCGCAACGCGGACTGCCTGTGGTGGTGCTGGACGACGACAACCGGCTTTCCACCGGCTCACGGGCCATCTGCTTTGCCAAACGCACCCTGGACATCTGGGATCGCTTGCATGTGGGCGAGGCCATGATGGACAAAGGCGTTTCCTGGAATGTCGGGCGTCTTTTTTTTCGCGACGCCGAGGTCTGGTCGTTCAACCTGCTGCCCCAGCCCGGCCATCGACGCCCCGCGTTCATCAACCTTCAGCAGTACTACGCCGAAGGCTACCTTACCGATGCCGCCCTGGCCCATCCGCTGATTGATCTGCGCTGGAACCACAAGGTTGTAGGGCTGCAGTCGGGCGACGACGGCGTGGACGTCTCGGTGGACACCCCCGACGGCCCCTACGAGCTGCGTACCGGCTGGCTGCTTTGCTGCGACGGCTCGCGATCACCCACCCGCAAGATGCTGGGCCTGGAAACCCGCGGCAAAGTCTTTCGCGACCGCTTTTTAATTGCCGATGTCAAAATGCAGGCCCATTTTCCAACCGAGCGATGGTTCTGGTTCGATCCGCCTTTTCACAGGAATCAATCAGTACTGCTGCACCGCCAGCCTGACAATGTGTGGCGGATCGATTTTCAGCTGGGATGGGACGCCGACCCCACCGAGGAAGTAAAACCCGAAAACGTCGTGCCGCGCATTCAGGCGCTGCTGGGCGACGACGTAAACTTCGATCTGGAATGGGTCAGCGTCTACACCTTCGCATGCGAACGCATGGAAAAATTCCGGCACGGGCGCGTGCTGTTCGCCGGCGATGCTGCGCATCGCGTGTCCCCTTTCGGTGCGCGCGGCGCGAACAGCGGCATTCAGGATGCCGATAACCTGGCATGGAAACTGGCCCAGGTGCTCCAGAATGGCGCCCCCGACAGCCTTATGGACACCTACGGGCAGGAACGGGAACGCGCAGCCGATGAAAACATCCTGAACTCCACGCGCTCGACCGATTTCATTACACCGAAAAGCGAAATCAGCCTGCTGTTTCGCAACACCGTGCTGAACCTGGCGCGTCGCTTCGAGTTCGCGCGGCCGCTGGTCAACAGCGGGCGGCTGTCTTTACCCACGTTCTATACCGACTCACGGCTGAACACAAAAGACACCGACTCCTTCCATGCCGCCTTGCCATTGGGTGCGGTTGCTCCGGATGGCCCCGTACAGCAGAACGGGCAGCCGGGATGGTGGCTGCAGCAACTGGACGGCCGCTTCGTCCTGGCCATTTTCTGCACCATCGGCTTGCCGGCGCCCGACATACTGGCATCGATGAAAGCAACGGTTGGAAACCTGGGCCGTGTGGTGTTGGTGCTGTCGCCCGGGCTGGCCGGCCACGCCCCTGCCGATACCCCCGCCGTGGTGGATATCGACGGGCTTCTGGCCCAGCGCTACGATGCCGCTGACGGTACAACCTACCTCATTCGACCCGATCAACACATTGCGGCGCGCCGGCGGCATCCCGATGCGGCCGGCATGGGCGACGCCCTGGAACGCGCCTGCGGAAAAAGGCTGTGAGGCTGCCGATGAACACTTTGACCACCCGCCCCAATATTGCATCGCCCGACGATTTCTACGAACGTCTCATTCAGTCGCATACCGGCCTGAGCACGGAACAAAGCCATGCCATGAATGCTGCGCTGGTACTTCTTCTGTCCAACCATATCGGTGATTCAGCCGTTCTTGACCAGGCACTGCAACACGCCCGTGACAGCGTGGTGGCGCCGGCCGGAACCGACGCCACACCAGGATGACCACCCCATGAGCTCACTGAATTATCTTCCCGGTTTCGGGAATTATTGCGCCACCGAAGCCGTGCCCGGTGCCTTGCCCGAAGGCCGTAACTCACCCCAGCAATGCCCGCACGGCCTGTACGCGGAACAATTGTCAGGAACGGCGTTCACGATGAGCCGTGCCGAGAACAGACATTCGTGGCTATACCGTATCCGGCCCACGGCGGCCCAGGGCCCCTTCGCGCCTTACCCCGGCGGCACCGGCTGGGTTTCCGATTTCGGCGTATCGCCTGTCACGCCCAACCGCCTGCGGTGGAACCCGCAACCTGTGCCCGACGCACCCACCGATTTCGTCGACGGGGTGCGTACCTGGGCGGGCAACGGAAACTGCAACGATCAAATCGGGGTGGCCATTCATTTATACGCCGTCAACCAGTCCATGCGGCAGCGTGTGTTTTACAACGCCGACGGTGAACTGCTCTTCGTACCGCAATCGGGTCACCTGCGGCTGGCGACGGAACTGGGCCTGCTGGACATCGAACCCCAGGAAATTGCCGTCATTCCTCGCGGGGTGCGATTCCGCGTCGAACTGCTCGATGACTCGGCGCGAGGCTACCTGCTGGAGAACTACGGTTCACCGCTGCGTCTGCCCGAACTGGGCCCCATTGGATCGAACGGGCTGGCCAACGCGCGTGATTTCCTGACACCCGTCGCCTGGTTCGAAGATATCGATGCTCCCTGCGAGCTCATCGCCAAATTCACCGGCGGGCTCTGGCATACCGAGCTCGACCATTCCCCACTGGACGTGGTGGCGTGGCACGGCACCCATGCCCCCTGCAAATACGACTTGCGACGCTTCAACACAATTGGATCGATCAGTTATGATCATCCCGACCCGAGCATTTTCACTGTACTGACATCGCCGTCAGACACACCGGGAGCGGCCAACCTGGATTTCGCGATCTTCCCGCCGCGTATCCTGGCCATGGAAAACACCTTCCGGCCGCCATGGTTTCACCGCAATATTGCCGGCGAGTTCATGGGCCTGATTCACGGGGTGTACGATGCCAAGGCCGACGGCTTTGCGCCGGGCGGCGCCAGCCTGCACAATTGCATGACACCCCACGGACCCGATGCCCAGACATTCGAAAAAGCCAGCCATGCCGACTTGAGCAAGGCAGACTATCTGCGCCAGACCATGGCGTTCATGTTCGAGACCCGGCGGGTTATCCGGCCCACGGCGTTGGCCATGGCCTCGGAAACCCTGCAAACCGGCTACGACGCCGTCTGGAATGGCTTGCGCAAGCACTTTTCTCTTTAGGCCTGTACGGAACGATCTCATGACTTACCTGAACGAAACCCACGACCCCGCCCTTACCAGCTGGGTTGAATCGGCGAACCATCCCGATAATGGATTTCCCATCCAGAATCTGCCGTTCGGCACCTTTCGCCTACGTGGCACCACCGAGGATTTTCGCCCCTGCGTAGGCATCGGAGATTCGGTGCTCGACCTGGCGGCATTGTCGGCCGCCAATCCGTTTGAAGGCAAGGCCGCCCAGGCGCTGGCGGCATGCATGAGCAACCGCCTGAACAGCCTGATGGCGCTGGGCCGTGACTACAGCAGCGCGCTTCGGCTGGCGCTGTCCAGGGCCCTGCGCACCGGCTCCACGCTGCAGCAGGTGCTGCAGCCCCTGCTGTACCCGGTGGACACCATTGAAATGGGCTTGCCGGCCACGATCACCGGCTACACCGATTTTTATGCCTCGGTGCATCACGCCACAGCCGTGGGCAAACAGTTTCGCCCCGATAATCCCCTGCTGCCCAACTACAAGTGGGTGCCCATCGGCTACCATGGCCGCGCCTCCAGCCTGGCGGTGTCCGGCCAGCAGTTTCCCCGGCCGCTTGGCCAGACCCGCCCGGTCACCGACGACGGCCCTCCGGGTTTCGGACCCTGCAAACGCCTGGATTACGAGCTGGAACTGGGCATTTATATCGGGCGCGGCAACGATCTGGGGGACCGTATTCCGATCGACGACGCGGAATCCCATATTTTCGGGGTTTCCTTGTTGAATGACTGGTCGGCGCGGGATATTCAGGGCTGGGAATACCAGCCGCTGGGGCCGTTTCTGTCGAAAAATTTCGCCAGCACCCTGTCGCCGTGGATAGTGACCCTGGAAGCACTGGCCCCGTTCCGCCACCCCTTCGAACGTCCTGCCGGCGACCCTCAACCGCTGCCCTATTTAACATCGGCACAGAACACCGCCGCGGGCGCCTTCGACATTGCTTTCGACGTGTTTCTGACCACCCGCCGGTCACGCGAGCTGGGTGAAGCGCCCGCCCGGTTGTCGGGCAGCAACTTCAGGCAAGCCGCCTACTGGACGATGGCGCAGCTGGTCGCCCACCACACCGTGAACGGGTGCAACCTGCTGCCGGGCGACCTGCTGGGTTCGGGCACCTTGTCGGGCCCCGGCCAGGGCGAAGAAGGATCATTGCTGGAGATCACGGCCGGCGGCAAAAAGCCCATTGAGCTGCCCTGGGGCGAACAACGCCTGTTCCTGGAAGATCACGACGAGGTCATTCTGCAAGGCAGTTGCCGCAAGCCGGGCTATCCGCGCATCAGCCTGGGCAGCTGCGCGGGCAGGGTCGTACCGGCAAAAGACTAGCCAAACAACAACGCCGTCAGGCGAGCACTTTGCCCGGATTCATCAAGCCATCCGGGTCGAGTGCCTGCTTGATGCGCCGCATCAGCGCCATTTCGACAGGGTCTTTGTAGTGCGCAAGCACATCGCGTTTCAACTGGCCCACACCGTGCTCGGCACTGATCGACCCGCCGAATGCATGCACGCTGTCGTGAACCAGCGCGTAAATGGCGTCCTGCTTTTCCAACAGTTCCTGCTCGGAATAGACCTGCCCTCGCGCCACGTTGTAATGCAGGTTGCCGTCGCCCAAATGGCCGAAAATAACGTGCTCCACCCCCGGGAACTGCGCTTGCAGCAATTCATTGGTGACGCGCACAAATTCAGCGATACGCGAGACCGGAATGGACACGTCGTGCTTGATGCTCTTGCCGAATGCCTTCTCGGCAAGCGGAATGCTTTCGCGCAAATGCCACAGCGCCTTGCTCTGGGCCACGCTTTCGGCAATAACGGCATCGTGCACCAGACCGGCCTCGATGGTTTGGCCCACCACGGCCTCGAATCGCTCGCGGGCATGCTGTTCGCTTTCACTGTCGGACAGTTCCAGCAAGGCATACCAGGGCAAGTGCGCCGAGGGCCCTTCGAACGGAAGACGCTGCTGGGGGTAACACTGCACCACCCCTTGCAGGCAATTGCCGGCAATAAGCTCGAAACCGGTCAGCGAAGCGCCAAACCCTTTGCGCGCCGCCCCGAGCACGGCCACGCCGTCGTCGACGGAATTCAGCGCCAGCAACGCCGTGCACTGGGCCACCGGCAAAGGAAACAATACCAGGGTGGCCGCCGTAATGATGCCCAGGGTGCCCTCGCTGCCCATGTACAGATCACGCAGGTCATAGCCGGTATTGTCTTTGCGCAGACCTCGCAATCCATGCCAGATCTCGCCCTGGGGGGTTACCACTTCCAGACCGAGCACCAGATTACGTGCATTGCCATAACGCAGAACCTGTGTTCCACCGGCATTGGTCGACAAATTGCCGCCGATGGTGCAACTGCCTTCGGCGGCCAGGCTCAGGGGGAAGAGACGGCCGGCGTCGCGGGCGGCCTGTTGTACCGCCTGAAGAATGCAGCCGGCCTCGACCACCATGGTGTCGTTGTCGGTATCGACACTGCGAATGGCGGTCAGCCGCGTCAGTGACAGGACAACCGCCTTGCCCGAACTGTCGGGCGTTGCTGCGCCACACAAACCGGTGTTGCCACCCTGGGGCACAACCGGCACACCGTTGGCGGCGCACCAGCGCACAACGTCGGCAACCTGCCGGGTCGAACCGGGCCGCACCACGGCCAGGGCGCTGCCCTGATAGCGACCCCGCCAGTCGGTTGTGTAGGCCGTCGCGTCGTCGCCCGTTACTACGTGGTCAATACCGACGATGCGGGCCAATTGTTCACAATGATTCATACCTTGCCTTCAGGGGGAGTAAACATGCTTCATTTTAAGGTACGGGCTTGCCGTCGACGCAGACAACCCCGGACGTATTGCGTGATAATGTCGTCCTGTGATTGATATGAGCAAGGAATATCCTGTGACAACCACTCTGCCCGCCGCCGTGTTCAAGGCTTATGACATTCGTGGAACTGTTCCCGACCAACTGAATCCCGACTTCGCCCGAGGGCTGGGGCTGGCGCTGGCCCAACGCGCCCGTCGGGAAGGCGTATCGACGCTGGTAGTGGGCTACGACGGCAGAACCAGCAGCCCCGAACTATCTGCGGCACTGCAAGAGGGCCTGAACGCCGGCGGCATCCACACGCTCGATCTGGGCGCCGTGCCCACGCCCCTGGTGTATTACGGCGCTTATGTGCAAGAAACAGGCTCAGGCGTGGCGATCACCGGCAGTCATAACCCGCCCGACTACAACGGGTTCAAAATGATGCTTGCCGGCGAAACCTTGCATGGCGAGGCCATTCAGGCCCTGGCCGGGATCATGGCGGCGCCCGAGCCCGTCACCGGTGTGGCGCCGGGCAAACGCACCGCACTGAACCTTGTGGAACGCTATATCGGTGAAATCAAGGCAAGTGTCCACCTGCAGCGCCCCATGCGCGTCGCCCTGGATTGCGGCAACGGCATCGGCGGCGCCGTGGCCGGCCGGCTGTTCCGCGCCCTGGGGTGCAAAGTTGATGAGCTTTTTTGCGAGGTGGACGGCAGCTTTCCCAACCACCACCCCGACCCGGCCGACCCCCACAACCTGCAGGATCTGATCCGCCACGTACAAGCCACCGATTGCGAGCTGGGTCTGGCGTTCGACGGCGATGCCGACCGTCTGGGAGTGGTCACCAAGTCCGGGCAAATCATCTGGCCCGACCGCCAGCTCATTCTGTATGCCCAGGACATCCTGGAGCGTGATCCCGGCGCCACCGTCATCTACGACGTCAAATGCAGCCGGCACGTTGCACGTGCCGTCAAGCACGCCGGGGGCAAGCCGGTCATGTCGCGCACCGGCCATTCGCTCATCAAAGCGAAACTGGCTGAAACCGGTGCGCCCCTGGCCGGCGAAATGAGTGGCCACATTTTCTTCAAAGAGCGCTGGTACGGTTTCGATGACGGTTTATACGCCGGCGCCCGGCTGCTGGAAATCCTATCCCGCCACGACGATCCCTCGGCGGTTCTGGAAGCGCTGCCCCAGGACATTTCAACCCCCGAGATCAAGCTAGGCATGGCCGAGGGGGAACCCCACGCATTGATCGCCCGCCTTCAAGCCGAAGGTGACTTTCCGTCGGCCACCCACATCAGCACCATCGACGGTGTACGCGCCGAATACAAAAACGGTTTTGGTCTGGCGCGCGCCTCGAACACCACACCGGTGGTCGTACTGCGTTTTGAAGGCGACACGCAGGAAGACATTGAGCGGATCAAGGCCGAATTCCGGGCGGCGCTGCTTGGCCTGAACCCTAAACTGGAACTGCCGTTCTAGTCACCGGGCACCAGTTGGCGATATACGTCCAGGTGGGCCTGCACCACCCGGCGGATATCAAAGGCTTGCTCGGCCAGATGCCGGCCGGCCCTGCCCATGGCTTCACGCCGCTGACCATCCCTGGCCAGGGACACGACCGCCTGGGCCAGGGCTCCGGCATCGCGCACCGGAACCAATAGGCCGGATACACCCGGCTCAATGGCGTCACGGCACCCGGGAACATCGGTAGTGACCACGGCACGCCCGCAAGCCGCCGCCTCGACCAGCGACTTGGGCAGGCCTTCCCGGTACGACGGCAAGACGGCAATGTGCGATTGCGCGTAAACCGCGGCGATATCGCGGCGCTCGCCCAGGAGCTCGACCGCGCCCTCGGCGCGCCAGGCCTCGATGTCGGCTGCCGTCACGCTGGCCGGATTGCCTGGGTCGGGCGCCCCCACCATCACCCAGCGTACGCCACTGGCGTCGCCGCGCGTCAGTCGGGCGGCCTGCACGAACTCACGTACGCCCTTGTCGGCCAGCAAACGAGCCACCAGCACTGCCACGGGCGGGCCCGGAGGCTCGGCGGTATAAGGAAAGGCCGCCAGGTCCACGCCCGACCCGCGAATCAGCACCACCTGCTCCTTACGAACCACGCCGGCATGCTGCAGCACGTCGCGATCGGCCGTGTTCTGGAAAATGACCCGGCTGTTGGGGTGACCCAGCGCCCAGCGATACAAGCATGTCACCACCGCACGCAAGGCATTGTGGGCCGGCCCGCCCGCCATGAACACATACCCCAGACCGGAGACGGCCGCCACAAAGGCAGGAACGCGAACCAGCCGCGCCGCCAGGCCACCGTAAATCACCGGCTTGATCGTCACGGCATGAACCAGCACCGGATCCACCCGGCGAAACAGGCCTATCATGGACCACAGGCTGCGCAATTCCTGCACGGGATTGCGGCCGCTGCGCGATAAAGGCAACACATGGTGAGTAAACCCATGGGCCGTAATCTGGGCCACGGTATCTCCGGCCATGGTTGCCACATGCACGTCGTAGCCCTCGCGCCGGGCCTGCAGGGCGACCGGCAAGCGATGCGACAAAAAGAAAGCGGGGTTGTTCACCACGAACAACAGGCGCCTGGGGGGCAAGCCCACCGCCTCAGGCCCGTTGCCGCCGCGCCCGGCAGAGGCGGCCCCAATATCGCCGCCACGGGCTACCGAGCGCCACAGGTTTTCATAGGAAGCAACCATGGCATCCAGACTGAATTGCCGCCGTACGCGGTCACGGCCACGCCCGGACCGCCCGGCGTACTCCGCCGACCCCACCGTACCCAGGGCCGTACGCAAGGCGGCGGCCAGGGCGGCAGGTTGTCGCACCGGCACAACCCACCCCTCCTGACCGACAATCGCGGCCGCGTCGCCGGCATCGGTGACCACCCCGGGAACCCCGGCGGCCATCGCCTCGGCAACCACGTTGGGAAAGCCTTCGGCACGGCTTGAAAGCACATGCAGATCCAGCGCCTGCAGGATAGCCGGAACATCGTCGCGCCGTCCGAGCAACAGCAAACGATCGGCCACTCCGAAACGATTGGCCAGTGCCGTCAACGCGGTGTTCGTAGCGGCAATGCCGTCACCCACCAGCACGCACCGCAACGTTGGAAATTCCGGCGCAACGGCGGCAAGCGCCTGCAACAGATTCTCATGATCTTTCAACGGATTCCAGCGCGCTACGCTTCCGACCACCAGGGCATCATCGGGTAACCCCAAGGTGTCTCGCATCGCGACGCGCACCGACGGATCCGGCGTCCAGCGCGACAGGTCGTAGCCATTCGGAATAACGTGCATGCGGGCATGGTCGTATCCCCAGCCCTGATGCCGCCGGGCCGCATCGTGCGCACATGCCACAATGGCAGCCGGAATCCGGCGCGACGATAGGGCGCACAAACGCGCGAAGAAACGGGCCGAGCGGCTGCCATGATGCAAATCGGCACCCGAATTGCGTATGCCCCACACCACACGGGGACAACCGGCCAGCCGGGCAGCAATACCTCCCAGAAGATCGGCGTGGTACATCCAGGTCTGGACCACATCGGGACGCAAACGCCGCAGCGTACGCACCAGCATAGGAAAGCCCCTGAACAACGCCGCAACGCCCTTCAGGGAAACAACCCGAACGTCCACGCCGGCCGCGCGCAGGCGGGGACCGAAAACACCCTCGTCGGTGAGGGACACGACGGTGTGCCGAATCGCGGGCGACGTAGCCGTGACCAGCCGGAACAGGACAGTTTCGGCGCCGCCTTGCCCAAGCCCCGAAATGACATGCACCACATGAAGCGGCGTTGCGTGGGTCTCATGCATGGCCGGCAACCCCGACCGTGTGAACACCGGCCTGTGCAAAGGCCTGATCCCATAGCGCGAGCACCGCCGGCAAACCATAGCGCTCGCGCACGAAGCCGGCGGCAAGACGCCCCAGGCGCATCCGTTCGCCGGAATCGTTCATAAGCGCCGCCAACGCGTCGACCAGCGCACTTTCGTCGCCCAAAGGCACCAGGCGACCCGCACGCCCCCCATCGGTCATATCGCGTGGCCCGCTGGGGCAATCGACCGTGACACACGCCCGGCCCAACGCCATCGCTTCAAGCAGCACATTGGGAAACCCTTCCACCTCGGAGGTCATGACGAAAATGTCGGCCTGCGCCAGATGCTCCCACGGGGTGGACGTGCGACCTTCCAGCACCACGCGGCCGGCAAGATTCAACGCCGAGATTTTCTCGCGCAGCGCCTCGCGCAAAGGGCCATCGCCCCAGATATGCAGATCCCATTCGGGATGCGCCGGCGCCAGGCGGGCAAATATATCGATGAGCGGCCCGAAACGTTTGCTGTGCACCAGCCGCCCCATCGCCACCAGCCGCAGACGGCCCGCCGGCGAAGGTTCGGCCTGCGGCGCCGGGTGATTGCCTTCGTGCACCCATGGCGACTCGCCCTGCAACTGGGGGGGAAGCGGATTGGGAATGGCCACCATGTGCTGCACGCGCGGCACCATGGGCCGGAATGCACGAACGGCATCGTGGGACTGCATGACAACAGTACTTGCCCAACCGTAGCTCAGCCGGCGCAAACCCGCCAGAAAAAACCCCACCTCATCGCTGAACGCCGGATTCGTGCGTTCGCTGACCAGCACCGGCACACCCAGGCCACGGGTGGCGGCCAGAACCATGACATTGACATTCGACAGGAAGGACACAATGACATCGGGCCGGGATCGGCGCACCAACGCGCGGATTTCCAGAAGCTTGGCCACGGGCCGTGCCGCCTTGCCCAACCCTCCGGCAAGACAATCGGCCAGCCACACCAGACGAACATCGGGATGCAGGGGATAAAAACACGTTCCCCGGCCCGAATAAGTGGGAACCAGCGTAACCACATCGCCGCGCGCCACCCAGGCATTGGCCAGTGTCGCGGCAACGCGTTCGGCGCCGCCGGCATTCATGGAACTGACGAAAAACATGATCCTCATACGCAAGCCCCTGAGCGTGTCTTACGGTGCGCCGTCGCGACCGCCGGCGACCGATGCCGCCTGGTCGTACCATGCCTGAAACATCAGCACACCCCACAGATAGGGGCTCCAGTCCTGCCGGCCCTGGCAATGCGCACGCCAACGCGCCTGAACCGGCTCGGGCCGGAAAATACCCTGCTGTGCCAGCCGGGCAGGATCAAGCAAGTCATGCGCCCAGTCGCGCAACGGGCCGCGCAGCCAGGTTCCCAACGGTACGGAAAACCCCCGCTTGGGCCGATCCACCAGTTCCGCCGGCACATGCCGGTAGAGCAATTGCCGAAGCAGCCACTTGCTGCGCCCGTCGCGCCACTTGTACGACAGGGGTAGCTGCTGGGCAAACTCGACCACGCGGTGATCCAGAAGCGGCACCCGGGTTTCCAGGCTGCAGGCCATGGCGGCGCGATCCAC
Source organism: Burkholderiaceae bacterium (assembly GCA_050252075.1). Taxonomy (GTDB): domain Bacteria; phylum Pseudomonadota; class Gammaproteobacteria; order Burkholderiales; family Burkholderiaceae_B; genus JAAYGT01. Next base: position 16,584 of record JBFWLP010000015.1, read on the forward strand.
TTTCACCAGAATGTCGTCGGGCAAATAGGTTTGCAAATCAAGCAGCATCATCTGTTCGGGAAACCCGTCGGCAGACGGGGCATCGAAGGGGGTGGGCGGCACCACGACCCCCGGCAAAAGCTGTTCCGGATTGGGCCAGTAAGACACGAACGCCTGGTAAAAATGGCCGGGAGAGTCCGCCGCCAACAGTTCGGCCACCTTCGCCGCCCTGCTTTGCAACTTCCCGCCGCCGGCCACCTTGCCCAGGGCCTGCGCCCCCCAGGCGGCAACCGGGCGCAAGGGTTCGGGTATTCGCTCGCGGTAGCCCCACCATCGATTCATCCACTGGTAACGTGAATAACCCCCAAACAGCTCGTCACCGCCGTCGCCCGATAATGCCACGGTGACATTGCGCCGCGCCATACGCGTGACCAGCACAGTGGGCAGCTGGGACGCATCGGCAAAGGGCTCATCGTACAGCCGTGCCAGATCTGGAGCCACGTTCAGGGCATCGGCCGCCGTCACGTAGTGTTCGGTGTGATCGGTACCCAGATGCCGGGCTACCGATTTTGCGTAAGGAGCCTCGTCGAAATCCGGCTCGTCGAAACCGATGGAGAAGGTACGCACCGGACGCGCGCTGGCTTTCTGCATGAGCGCCACGATGACCGAAGAATCGACCCCGCCCGACAGAAAAGCGCCCAAAGGCACATCCGCCAGCATCTGACCCGCCACTGCCCCGGAAAGAACCTGCTCCAGCGCATCGATGGCGTGGGCATCCGACGCAAAATGCAGCGGGTGCCCACGCCCATCGTCACGCGCCGCCTGCGCCGACCAGTACACTGTGACTTCGGGCAGCTTTCCGCTTTCCAGCTGCGCCCGGCTGACAGTGACATAACTGCCCGGCGCAAGTTTGCCCAGACCGCTGTAAATACTGTGCGGGGCGGGAATATAGTTGTGGCGCAGCAGCAGCGCCACTGCCGGGCGGCTGATCTGCAGCGAGATACCTTGCATGCCCTGGAATGCCTTCAGTTCCGACGCAAACAGAAGGTTTCCCGACACGATACCGACGTAAAGAGGCTTTTCACCCAGGCGGTCGCGCATCAGGGTAAGCGTGCCGTCCTGCCTGTCCCACAACCCCATCGCAAACATGCCTACCAGGGCACGCAGTGTTTTCTCGACCCCCCAGGCCGCCAGCGCGGCCAGCACGGTTTCCGTATCCGAATGACCTCGCCATGGCGGTGCGGCGCCATCGGCCTCAAGCTGGTTTCGCAACGCCTGGTGATTGTAGATTTCTCCGTTGAGCACCAGAACATACCGCCCGCATGCCGACACCATAGGCTGGTGACCGGCCGGAGTGAGGTCCAGAATAGCCAGACGAACATGCCCCAGAGTGATGCCCGCCGACGTATCGGTCCAGAGCCCGTTGCTGTCCGGGCCGCGATGGGCCAATCGCCCGCATGCGTTTCTTACCTGCGTCTCACGGTGGGGCATCGCGCCCCATACACCCACAATACCGCACATGTTTTGCTCTCTTTGGCAGCCTGCTAACTACCGGAATGATCAGTTTCGAACAAAGATTGCCACAGCCGCATGACACGCGCCATGGAAAAGCGATCCCGGACATCGGTGGCACGCCTGCCGAAAAGCAATCGCTTGTCGGGGCTACCCATCAGGTCGGACAAGTAGGCCGCCAAGGCGTCGACATCGTCGGCCGGTTTCACCAGCAAGCCGTCAATGCCGGGGCGAACGATTTCGCGCGGGCCGGTATCGCAGTCGAAGGCAACGGCCGGCAAGCCGTACGCCATGGCTTCAAGCAGCGTATTTGAAAACCCTTCGACACGGGAGCTGAGCACATAAAGATCGGATGACGCATACCACTGTCCCACATTGCCCGCACGCCCGGGTAAAGTGACCCGACCCTGCAGCCCCAACTGCGCAATCTGGCTCTCCAGCGCCGGGCGCTCGGCGCCCTCGCCCAGAATGACCAGATCCCACCGGGGATAGTAGGAAGCAATTTGAGCAAAGGCGGCCAGCAGCAGGTCAAACCCCTTGTCACGATGCAAGCGCCCCACTGCGAGCAATCGCAACCGGCCCTGTTTGTCGGGAGGCGGATATTCGGGCTCAACGTCGGGTAACGGCCAGCGTATGGCATTGGGAATGACGGTCAGACGGCAGCCCGGAACATGCGTGGCCAGCCACTGCTGCGTTCCCGAGGTCAGCGTCACCACGGCGTGCGCCCGCGGGTAGGTGCGCCGTCGCAAACGCTGCCATACCGAAGGCAATTGTTGTGACGGCGGGTGCGTATGTTCGGTGGCGATCACGCGGCAGGGCAAGCCGCGGGCGGCCAGCAACGCCAGCACCGACGAGGTTGTCATCATGCCCAGCACCACGGTGGGCCGCACGCGCCGGATCAAGCGGCGCAAACGGTGCACACGCAGCAGATTGGCCAGCATGCCGCGAACACGCCCCGCACTTTCTCCGGCCGTACCCAGCACCTGCCGCACAATTCTGGGGTGCAGGGCATAGGCATCCGAACGTGCATCGGCCTGTGTTACCAGGGTGACACGGTACCCTTGCTGTACCCAATAGGCCCCCAGATCGGCGGCGACACGCTCGGCACCGCCTCCGGCCAGCGAATGGATGACGATCATCAAATGGGGTGTGGAAGGAGAACGCTTCAAAACGACTTCCTACTGTAATTTCCGGGAATTGCGGTGAACGTCGCCGTGAACCGGCCTGAGTGCAGCAACAAGGTAACAACCATACGACAGGGCATACATGAGACTGGTGGCCAGCAAAATGCCGGACAGCCCCATGGCCGCAGCCAAGGGGGGGTTCAAAAGGGCTTTTATACCGAAATTTGCCAGCGCAATCACCGTCATGACACCATAACGATGCTGGCCGGCCAGCAACTGTACCAGCACCAGCACGCCGAAATAAAACGGCAATTGCAGCAGGCCCCAGCGAAAGGCGTGTGCCACCCGCAGTGTATCGTCGGCGGTGAAGGCGCCACGCTCGAAAACCAGGGCCACCCCCCAGGGTGCCAGCAACCAGCCTATGCCCACCAGAACGGTACCCGCCAGAACCATGCCGGCCGACCACTGTATGGCCATGCGCCGCGCCCGTTTCGGATCGCCGTGCGCAATGACGTCGGCCAGTACGGGCAGTGCCGCGCGCCCCACCGACACGGCCCCCAGCCCCAGTACCAGCCCCAGCAAGCGGTTGGCATAGCCCAGCGCGGCGTTGGCGTTCTGACCCAGCGCCGCCGCCTGAACCTGATCCAGCGGTGCGACAAAGCTCATGGCGACCTGGCCGATCGCCATAATGCCGACCGCCTGCATAAGCATAGGCCATTCGGGGGCTGAAAATGCCCACTGCGGCCGCCCCCAGCAGCCGTCGGCGCGAGCCGCCAGCCACTGCAGCCATACGGCCTGCACCAGCGTGCCCACCAGCGTCCCCCAGAACAGCGGCCCCACTCCCGGCTCAACCGGCGCCGCCGCCACCCAGGCCAATATGAATACCGCCGGAACCCCATCGAGCAATGTGTTGACATGCCGTTCACGGGCACGTAGCCGCGCTGCCGACACCCCGGCCCACACGGTGAGCATTGCCACCGGCGCAAACGCAGCGACCAGCTCGGTGCTCATTGCCCGCACGGCGGGTGTCAGGCCTTGCCCGAAAAGCTGCACCACCCACGGCCAGCACAGATAGGTGGCCCCTCCAAGCACCACCCCCGCCACCAGAACGGCGGCGTTGAGCTGACTTAAAAACCGGCCAACCCCGTGGTCCGCCTGCTTGCGCAAACGCACCAGAACGGGAATGAGCACAATGGACAGCACGCCTACCAGAGTAACGGGCAGCCAGGTCGTCAGCGTGAACGTGTACTGGTAGGCGTCAACGACATCGCTGACGCCATAACGCCAGGCCACCACCATTTCTTTGGCGGCGCCCGCCACTTTACCCAGCAGCAGAAACAATGCCACTCTCAGCGCTGCGGACGCGATCCGGCGATGATCGGAGGCCATAGACAGGTTACGCAAATGAAACTAAGGCGTTTGCCGCAAAAAGTTGACGTACCAGGGCATGGCCAGCATCAGGCCGCTTTCAATGGTGTGGGCCGGCACGTACCCCAGCCGGGAGGCCGCCTTGCTGATGTCGGCCTGGGAGTGGCGAACATCACCGGCCCGAAAGTCGTGGTACACAGGGCGACGGCTGTAGTGAATGCCCTGCGTTGCCAACCCTTGCGCCAGCAAATCGAACAGCCGGTTCAGGCTGGTGCGCGCATTCACCGCCACGTTATATACCTGGTTGACCCCTTCCGGCCCGGCATGCGCCGCCAGAATATTGGCTTGCACCACATTGTCAATAAAGCAGAAATCGCGGCTGGTCTCGCCATCGCCGTTAATTTGCACATCGTCGCCGCGTATCATGGCGGCGATCCATTTGGGAATCACAGCCGCATAAGCGCCGTCGGGATCCTGACGCTGGCCGAACACGTTGAAGTAGCGCAGACCCACACTGGAAAAACCGTAGGAACGGGCAAAGACATCGGCATACAGCTCGTTCACGTATTTGGTGACCGCATAGGGTGACAGCGGACGCCCAATGTGCTCTTCCACCTTCGGCAGCCCGGGATGATCACCATAGGTGGAGCTAGAAGCCGCGTATACAAAAGATTTCACTTTGGCATCACGCGCCGCCACCATCATGGCCAACGACCCCTCGATATTGACCTGGCTGGTGGTCAGCGGATCGGCCAGCGACCGCGGTACCGATCCCAATGCCGCCTGATGCAGTACGTAATCAACGCCGTCGACCGCTTTCCGGCACGCATCAAGGGAACGGATATCTCCTTCAACCAGCGTGAAACGCTGCCATTGCTCGGGTGTGACACGCGCCTGGATATCGGCAAGATTATGCCGGTGCCCTGTGGCGAAATTATCCAGCCCCACCACGGTCTGATTCAAAACCAGCAGTTTCTCGACCAGATTGGAGCCGATGAACCCGGCACAACCGGTGACCAGCCAACGCGCCGGCATGGCCAGCATGGCGGCTTGAACGTGTTGATAGCGCTCGCTCATTCCATGGCCCTTCAAAGACGCAGATCGGCCTGTTCCGCCGACAACACGTATTTCAGATCGTACAGCACGTGCAGCGGCTTGCCGAAGGCGCGAATGGCCGACTCGCCCAGTTCGGCGAACTGCCGGTGAGCCACCGCCAGAATAATGCCGTCGTACGCGCCGTTCAGCGGCTGCTCGACAGGGCGCAGCCCATATTCCGCCACGGATTCGTCGGCATCGACCCACGGGTCGTAGACATCGACATCGATGTTGTACTCGCCCAGCTCGCGCACAATATCCACAACGCGGGTGTTGCGCAAATCGGGGCAGTTTTCCTTGAAAGCCAGCCCCATGACAAGCACGCGCGACCCCTGCACCTGGATACGGCGCTTGGTCATGGCCTTGACCAGCTGCGACACCACATAATTGCCCATCGCGTCGTTGAGCCTGCGCCCCGCCAGAATGATTTCGGGGTGATAGCCAATGGCTTGCGCCTTGTGTGTCAGGTAATAGGGATCGACACCAATGCAGTGCCCCCCCACCAGACCGGGCCGGAAAGGCAGGAAATTCCATTTGGTGCCGGCGGCTTCCAGGACTGCCTGCGTATCAATGCCCATGCGATTGAAAATGAGCGCCAGTTCATTGATCAGCGCAATATTGACGTCGCGCTGCGTGTTCTCGATCACCTTTGCCGCCTCGGCAACGCGAATAGATGGCGCCTTGTGCGTGCCTGCGGTGATGATCTGCTGGTAAAGCGCGTCGACCAGATCGGCCACCTCGGGCGTGGAGCCCGCTGTCACTTTCTTGATTGTGGAGACACGGTGAGCCTTGTCGCCCGGATTGATCCTTTCGGGGCTGTAGCCGGCGAAGAAGTCTTCGTTGAAGCGCAAGCCCGAAATGCGTTCCAGCACCGGCACGCAGTCTTCCTCGGTGGCACCCGGATAAACGGTTGATTCATAAATAACGATGTCACCGCGCTTCAATACCCTGCCAATGGTTTCACTGGCGCGAATCAACGGCGTGAGGTCGGGGCGTTTGTGCTCGTCGATAGGCGTGGGAACCGTAACGATAAACACATTGGCGGCGCTCAGGCTTTCCGCCTCGTGGCTGAACACAAGCTGGCTTGCCTGCGCCAGCTCTTGCGGCTCAACCTCCAGCGTGTGGTCTTTCCCGTCGCGCAATTCGGCAATGCGCTGGGGGTTGATGTCAAACCCCAGCACCGGGCGTTTTTTCCCGAACTCGACGGCCAGGGGCAATCCCACATAGCCTAAACCAACGACAGCAAGTTTTACGTCTTGAATTTGCAAAGTGGACTCCCAAAAGGTGAGTGCAAGTAGCGATAAAGGGGGCTGTCAGTCGCGCCGGCGCCCACGCCCGAGCGAGGGCAGCAACAGCCACGAGGGTCGGCGCCAGGACACCAGACGCGAATAAAGCCACAAATACACCAGGGCAAAGGCCAGGATACTTAAACAGAGAATCAATGTGTTGTCCCACCAGATGGTGGCGGGCACAAGGCCAATGAGGGCCAGAACCCACAAGTACGGCGAGGTCATGGCGTTGCACAGCGCTGGCAGCGCATGGCGGCGGTCTCTGCTGAAAGTAACACGCACAAGACGCCGGAAAACCAGCTGGTGCAGGTGCAGCGCATCGGGCTGGTCGACCGGAGTACCGCGCTTGAAACGGCGCCGCCACATGGAAAACAGTGTTTCAAACACCGGATAAAAAAGTACCGCCAGTGCGTAGAACGGTGACACACTGGGGTTACGCACCACCAGCTGCACGGCCAGCTCGGCCAGCATGAAGCCCAGAAAATACGCCCCGCCATCGCCCAGGAACACCCGCCCGAAGGGAAAGTTCCACACCAGAAACCCAAGCGTAGCAGACGCCAGTGCCGTTGCGATCAAAAAGATGGGAATGTCCTGGACTTGCCAGGCCACAACCGCCAGCGATACGGCCATGAGGGTGGCGATCATGCCCGCCAGCCCGTTCATGCCGTCTACGATATTCAGGGCATGTGTGCAGCCTCCCACGGCCACCATGGTGAACAGCAGCGACACCGGCCAGAAGGAAAGCAGCCAGTTGGCCCATTCCCAACCCACCCGCGACACGCCGCCCACCAGCCACCAGGCAATGGCCGCAGACAAAAATGCGGCCACCAGGCGCTTGCCCGCGCCGACATCTTTGGTGATATCTTCCAGCAGCCCAGCCACAAACACGGGCAATGCTGCGATGAACAATACCGGCCACAACCAGGTGAGCGTCATGTTGCTGGGCCCAAGCACAAGCAAACCTGCCAGACTGCCGGCCACCACGGCCAGGCCGCCTACGCGGGGCGTAGAGCGCTTGTGCGAAGCCTGCGGCTTGGAGAGGTCGGAGTCTCCGGTAAATGCGCCGTGCCAACGCTCCGATGCAACAATAAGGCCGCCCACGACAAAGGCCACAATGCCGATGTACAGCCAAGTCAGCGATCCCCAAAATTCGGGTTGAGTCACAACTTCCCTTTCAAAAAAACAGCGCGTTGATTATGCCCGCTCAGCGCACGCAATGCCGCCTACCGGGAGTAATAAACGTAACAAGCCTGCACAGGCAGGCTTGATGCAAATTTGGTGTTAACCCTTATATAACACGTAACTTTAGGGCAAAGCTTGGGGAATATCCACAGGAAAGCCGCGACCGCATCAAAAAAAAAGCCCAAGATCGTGAGATCTTGGGCTAAATCCACCAAAGGAGGAGGGTGGAGGAGACAACCTTGGCATGCCGGGCTACGAAAGCTTGTGCTTGAGACCGCGTGATTGTTAGGGCTGGTTAAGGGTTTTCCCTTTGCAATCACGTTTCGACATCCGATAAGCAAATTATATAAAGATCATTTGTGCATTGCAAGATATTTTTTGCCTTGTTGCTTTCCCACACCGCAAATGTGGCTTTTTTGCAAAAACACTACTTTTTCCGTGGTAATTGCAACCGGGTTCTTACCCTAATAACGCTAACCCTTAACTTTGCATCGCCCGCGCACATTAAATGCGGTAGGCCGTTGTGGTCATGATTTTTGACATGAACCGCATTGCCCCCTTCACGGCAGCCGGCAACCGCGCCGCCCCCCTGGACTGCGCGGTGTGCCGGTGATCGATTTCATCGGCGCGCATTTGCTCGACGATTCGCCGCGAGCGTTGATCCGCCTGTGGCAGCAGCTGCAGATGGGTGTCCAGATGCTGCTCGACCTGCCATTCGGTTTCGGCCATGAACCCCAGGTTCCGGGCGGTCCCCGCCCGGCCGGCCAAGGCACCCAGAGTGAACGACCCCAGATACCAGACGGGATTCAACACACTGGGGCGGCTGCTCAATTCACGCAACCTTTGGTTACACCAAACCAGGTGATCGACCTCTTCCGACGCCGCCTTGTAGAAGACAGACTGGATTGCTGCATCGCGGCAAAAAACAGCCTGGCCACGATAAAGCGCCTGGGCGCAGATCTCGCCCACATGGTTTACCCGCATCAGCCCCGCCGCATGCTTTTTCTGTTGGGCCGTGAGGCGGGTATCGACGGTATCATCGGGAAGGCTCGCTGCCGGATTGGGCCGCGAGGCGGGAATAGAGCCGTCGAGCACCTGGACGGCGCGCCCGAACTCTGCCAGCACCCGATCGAAGGCGCTGAAGCGGCGAGCGAAACCCGATGGGGCAGGACGATGTGTAGTCGAACGAAGTTGATTCATGCGGACACCTTCGAGTGAAACCAATGCGGTAAGATTCCTTCTTTACGCGAACATCTTTACGGATAGAACAACATGGAATGCACTATCGACTGGGGAGGCCCCGACGGCATGTTATTTGTGGCTCGCACAGGCAGCGGCCACGTGACAGCCATGGATGGCGCCCCCGAGGGCGGCGGGCACAACCTGGCACCGCGCCCCATGGAAATGCTGCTTACCGGTGCCGGCGGTTGCACGGCCTACGATGTCGTGCTTATTCTGAAACGCGGACGCCATAAAATTACCGACTGCCGCGTCAAAATTACCGCGGAACGCGCCGGAACCGACCCGAAAGTGTTCACGAAAATCCACTTTGATTTTATCGTAACCGGGCATGGCTTGCCGCTATCGGCCGTTGAGCGCGCCGTCCAGTTGTCACATGACAAGTATTGCTCCGCCACCGCCATGCTGGCCGGCACGGCGCAAATCACCCATGCCGTCACTCTCGTGGAAGCCGCATGACTCCTTACAGCCAGTACGAACAGCTGATGCGCCATGTGTTTGAGAACGGCGCCCAGAAAACGGATCGCACCGGCACCGGCACACGATCCGTCTTCGGCTACCAGATGCGGTTTGATCTGGCCGAAGGCTTTCCTTTGATCACCACCAAGAAACTGCACACCAAGAGCATCTTCATCGAGCTGCTCTGGTTCTTGCGCGGCGATTCCAATGTGCGCTGGCTGCAGGAGCGCGGAGTGAGCATCTGGAACGAATGGGCCGATGAACACGGCAATCTGGGGCCGGTTTACGGCGTTCAGTGGCGATCCTGGCCCACGCCCGACGGCCGGCATATCGACCAGATCAGCCAGGTGCTCGACCAACTGCGGCAGAACCCCGACTCGCGCCGTCACATTGTGTCGGCCTGGAATGTGGCCGATCTGCAGCACATGGCCCTGCCGCCCTGCCACGCCTTCTTCCAGTTCTATGTGGCGCAAGGCAAGCTTTCCTGCCAGCTTTACCAGCGCAGTGCCGATATTTTCCTGGGCGTGCCGTTCAATATCGCCAGTTATGCCTTGCTTACTCATATGGTGGCGCAGCAATGCGACCTTCAGGTGGGCGATTTCATCTGGACGGGCGGCGACTGCCACATTTACAGCAATCACTTCGACCAGGTTCGCGAACAGCTGTCCCGCCCGCCCTTTCCTTACCCCACGCTGCATATCCATCGCAAGCCCGACTCGCTCTTCGACTACAACTACGAAGACTTTGAAATCCGGAACTACCAGGCGCACCCTCATATCAAAGCGCCGGTTGCAGTTTAGGGCGCCTGACCATGTCTGTCATTCAGCTGATCGTTGCCTACTCCCGCAACCGCTGCATCGGGCGCAACAACACGCTGCCCTGGCGCTTGCCCTCGGACCTGGCCCACTTCAAGAAAGTTACCCTGGGCAAACCGATACTGATGGGGCGCGCCACCTGGGAATCGCTGGGTCGCCCCCTGCCCGGCCGCCCCAATGCCGTTATCAGCCGCAACCCCGGTTTCCAGGCGCCGGGCGCCACCGTGTATACATCGCTTCAGGCCGCCCTGCACGCCCACAAGGGCGACGATACCGTATGCATCATTGGCGGCGCCCAGATTTATGCGGCGGCGCTCGACCTGGCCCATGAAATCATTGCCACCGAAATTCATGCCGATGTCGACGGCGACGCCTTCTTTCCGGAACTCGATCCGTCGGCCTGGATCGAAACCGAACGTCTTGGGCAACCCGAAGAAAACGGCTATACCTTCGACTTCGTGCGGTACCGGCGCCTTACGCCTGCTGCCGCATAAACTGCCATAACGCCGGATTCGCGGAATACGCCACATTGAAACGAATCCATCCCGCATCGTCTGCCGTGGGGCTGAAGTACCCGGCCGGCGCCAGCCAGATACCGTGATCCAGGGCGCGTTTGGCCAGCTCGGCCGCCCCCAGGCCGGCCAGGCGCCCCCGCGTGGGGCGGGCCCAGACAAACAAGCCGGCCTGGGGGCGGGCAAACACCTGAAAATCGTGCGTGTCGAGCAAACCATAGAGGGCGTCGTGCGCCTGATGCAGGCGTTCCTGAACACGCCGCAAATGGGCGGCATGCCCCCCCTGACGCACCACATGGTGAACGGTTCTTTCCATGAGCTCGGGTGTGGTCAACCCCATTGTCATCTTGATTTTCGCCAGTTGCTGCACAAAATCGCCGTCGGCAACCACATACCCCACCCGCATTGACGGCATAATGCTTTTCGAAAAACCACCCACATAAATCACGCGCCGGGCTCCGCCCAACGCCACCAGCATGGGGCCCAGATGCGGCAGCAGGTCGCGCGAGACATCGTCTTCAATCACCCGGAAATCGTACCGCTCGGCCAGTTGCAGCACACGAAATGCATTGTTCATGGTCAGACTGGCACCGGTGGGGTTCTGCAGCACCGTGGTTACAAACAACGCCCGAATGGCGTGCTGCTTTGCCAGGCGTTCCAGGGTGTCGCAGCACAAGCCTTCGGGCGTGCGCGGTACACCCACCACCGTGATGCCCGCCAGACGCAGCGTGGGCAAGACATTGGCGTAGCAGGGATCTTCGACGGCAATCACATCGCCCGGACGCAACAGGCTGCGCACCACAATATCCAGCGCCTGCGTCGCTCCCGAAGTGAGCAACACCTGATCGGCAGTTACCGCAACGCCCTGCGCGGCCATTCTTTCCCGCAGGTAGTCACGCAACGGAAAGTAGCCGTAGGGATGCCCGTACGCCGCTATCTGGCTCACCGGCGTTCGCGCCACTTGCCGCAATGCCTGGCGCAATGCCGTCTGGTTCAGCCATTCGGCCGGCAGCCAGCCGCATCCGGCCTTGATCGGTATGGAGTGGTCGGCGAATACGTCGGCCAGCAACCACGACGGCCCCACCTGGGGAGGCACCCAGCGAGGCGCGCTTCTTTCCAGGCCCTCGGGGGCCGTGGCCGGCACCTGGGGAGCCACGCGAAAACCCGAGCCTGGCCGGGACACCAGCCAGTTTTGTGCCACCAGCCTGCCGTACGCCGCCGACACGGTAAAAGCACTCAGGCCATGCACCCGTGCAAAATCGCGGATCGACGGCAACGCCATACCGGGCCGCAACCATTGCCCGCGTATGGCCTGCTCGATGGCGGCGACAGTTTGATCGACCAGTGACGGTGCCGTTTTCCGGTCGCGCACGGGCTGAAAGAATTCCATAGACACAATACCAATACAGTAGGTTTAACTTGTTCAATACAGTTTTAATAATTTAACCCAACTGTATATTTATTTGCAGGTTCCTCAGGACGAGAATAGACGGTCTGAACTTCCGTACCGAGGCCACTATGACAAGCAATGCAAATCTTCCCGATCTTTCGAATCTGTGGATGCCGTTCACTGCGAACAAACAGTTCAAGCAACAACCCCGCCTGCTTTCGAAGGCGAAAGGCATGTATTACACGGCAACCGCCGGCCACCAGGTGCTCGACGGCACGGCGGGCCTGTGGTGCGTGAATGCCGGGCACGGCCGCCAGGAAATTGTCGATGCCATTGCCCGGCAAACCGCCGAAATGGACTACGCGCCCGGCTTCCAGCTTGGACACCCCGACCAGTTCCGTGCCGCAACCGCTGTGGCCGAGTTCATGCCCAAAGAACTGGATCGCATTTTCTTCACCAACTCGGGCTCCGAGTCGGTGGACACCGCACTGAAAATGGCACTGGCCTACCATCGTGCCCGTGGCGAAGGCCAGCGCACACGTTTTATCGGGCGCGAGCGTGGCTACCACGGGGTAGGTTTTGGGGGTATTTCAGTGGGCGGCATTGCTCCCAACCGCAAAATTTTCTCCGGCGCGCTGCTTCCCGGCGTTGACCATCTGCCACACACCCATGATCTGTCCAAGAACGCGTTTTCACGCGGGCAGCCCGCATGGGGCGAGCATCTGGCCGACGAACTGGAACGTATTGTGGCGCTGCACGACGCCTCCACCATTGCGGCAGTGATTGTTGAGCCCATGGCCGGCTCCACGGGTGTGCTCATTCCGCCCAAAGGCTATCTGGAAAAGCTGCGCGCCATCACCAAAAAACACGGCATTTTGCTCATTTTCGACGAAGTCATCACCGGCTACGGTCGTTTGGGCAAACCCACGGCCAGCGATTTCTTTGGTGTCACGCCCGACCTGATCACCATGGCCAAAGGCATCAGCAATGCTGCGGTTCCCTGCGGTGCGGTCGCCGTGCGACGCGAGGTACACGACGCCGTCGTCAACGCCTCGGCGGCAGGCATTGAGTTCTTCCACGGCTACACCTATTCGGGCCACCCGCTGGCCACGGCGGCCGTACTGGCCACCCTGGACGTCTACAAACGGGAAAACCTGTTCCAGAATGCGGCAACGCTGTCCAAGCCGTTTGAAGATGCGGCCCATAGCCTGAACGGAGCCCCGCACGTGATCGATATCCGCAACCTGGGCCTGGTCGCCGGTATCGAACTGGCATCGCGCCCCGATGCTCCCGGAGCCCGGGCAGCCGAAGTATTCGCCAAATGCTTCGACCAAGGCTTGCTGGTGCGCTACACCGGCGACATTCTTGCCATTTCGCCGCCCCTGATCATTAACGAAAGCCAGATCCAGGAGATTTTCGGAAAAATCGGCGAAATTCTGAAAACCGTCGCCTGACACTTGCGCTGACTCCGCCTGCGGGCGGTATAGGGGTGGGAATCAACCGGATTCCCACCCTTTTTTATGCCTCTACAGAGGCCGCCTCGTCGGCGTAAGCCTGCACGGGCGGGCACGAACACACCAGATTGCGATCACCCCAGGCGTTATCCACACGGGCCACCGGCGGCCAGTACTTGGCCGTGCGTAACCGTGCAACCGGATAAGCCGCCTGTTCGCGCGAGTAATCGTGATGCCATTCGTTGGCCAGAAGCATCGCCGCCGTGTGAGGAGCATTCTTCAAAACGTTGTCATCGGCGTCGCTTTCACCTTCCTCGACGCGACGAATTTCCTCACGAATGGTGATCATGGCCTCGATGAAGCGATCCAGCTCGGCCAGCCCCTCGGATTCGGTGGGTTCCACCATCAGTGTGCCGGCCACGGGAAAGCTCATGGTGGGGGCATGAAAGCCAAAATCCATTAGTCGCTTGGCGATATCTTCGGCCGAAATGCCGCAACGATCCTTGATGGGACGAATATCCAGAATACACTCGTGCGCCACCCGCCCGCTCGGGCCGGCATACAGAATGGGATAGTGCGGCGCCAGACGCGACGCCACATAGTTCGCATTCAGTATGGCAACCTCGGTAGCCTGCAGCAGGCCTTCAGCCCCCATCATCAGAATGTACATGAAAGGGATGGGCAGAATACTGGCCGACCCGTATGGGGCCGACGACACCGGGCCCACCGCCGTGCCCGCCGGCAACTGGCCGGAGGCATCGACCACCCCCGGCAGATACGGCGCCAGATGCGCACGCACGGCCACCGGCCCTACGCCAGGGCCGCCGCCGCCGTGCGGAATGCAAAACGTTTTATGCAGGTTCAAATGGGAGACATCGGAACCGAACAGGCCGGGCTGGGCCAGGCCCACCATGGCATTCATGTTCGCGCCGTCAAGATAGACCTGGCCGCCGGCCTGATGCACCAGATCGCAAATTTCGGTAATGGCCGTTTCAAACACCCCGTGTGTGGACGGGTAGGTGATCATCAGCGCCGCGAGCTGGTTGCCGACCTGAGCGATTTTTTCCTTCAAGTCGTGCACATCAACGTTGCCATGGGCATCGGAAGCCACCACCACGACGCTCATACCGGCCAATTGGGCCGACGCCGGATTCGTGCCGTGGGCCGACGAGGGAATCAGGCACACTGTGCGCTGGAAATCGCCGCGAGCCTGATGATAGGCCCGAATGGCCAGCAAACCGGCGTACTCCCCCTGGGCGCCCGAATTGGGTTGCAGGCTGATGGAGTCATAGCCTGTGGCCTCGCACAAAGCATCGGACAGGCGGCGAATCAGTTCGCGGTACCCCGCCGTCTGGTCTTCGGGGGCAAAAGGATGGATATCGGAAAACTCGGGCCACGTGATGGGTAGCATTTCAGCCGTTGCGTTCAGCTTCATGGTGCACGAACCGAGCGGGATCATGGTGCGGTCTAGCGCCAGATCTTTATCGGACAAGCCACGCAAATAACGCAGCATATCGGTCTCGGAGCGAACCATAGAAAACACCGGGTGCTCAAGAATCGGCGACTGGCGCTGCAGCGCCGCCGGAATGGCGGCTTCGGGCAGCTCGCGACTGTGCGCCACCGGCTTGCCAACCGCAGCGGCAAACACACCCACCAGCGCATGCAGATCGGATTCGGTCACCGTTTCATCGAGCGATACCGCCAGACGATCGGCGCCCACTTGCCTGAGATTGATACGCGCCGCCTGGGCTGCCTTCACAATGGCCGGCGTGTCGGCGCCCGTGTGTAATTCCAGGGTGTCAAAAAACGCATCGCCGGCAACGGCAATGCCAAGATCGGTCAGGGCCGCACGCAAATAAGCCGCCGCGCGCGCAACGCGCAGCGCAATGCGACGCAAGCCCTGAGGCCCGTGCCACACCGCGTACATGCTGGCCATAATGGCCAGCAGAACCTGTGCCGTGCAGATGTTCGACGTAGCCTTCTCGCGACGGATATGCTGTTCGCGGGTTTGCAGCGCCAGACGCAGGGCCGGCGATCCCTGGGCGTCTTTCGAGACCCCCACCAGGCGCCCGGGCATGCTGCGTTTGAAGGCATCACGGCAGGCCATGAAACCGGCATGCGGCCCGCCGAAGCCCAGCGGCACGCCGAAACGTTGCGCCGATCCCACCGCAATGTCGGCGCCCCATTCCCCAGGCGGCGTCAACAACGTAAGCGCCAGCAGATCGGTGGCCACCGTGACCACCGCGTTCCGGGCATGTGCCTTCTGAACCAGTTCGCGGTAATCGGCAATACCGCCCAGACTGTGCGGATACTGCAGCAATACGCCGAAACATTCCGGCAGGCCCTGGGCCTCGTTGCCCACCACAACGGAAATATCCAGACAGCTTGCGCGGGTGCGCACGACCTCGATGGTTTGTGGATGGCAATGTTCCGACACAAAGAACACGTCGCTTTTCGCGCGGGATGCGCGCCTGGCCATGGTCATGGCTTCGGCCGCCGCCGTTCCCTCGTCGAGCAATGAGGCGTTGGCAATATCGAGCCCGGTCAGATCGGTCACCATGGTCTGGAAGTTCAGCAGCGCTTCCAGGCGACCCTGAGAAATCTCCGGCTGGTACGGCGTGTAGGCCGTGTACCAGGCCGGATTCTCAAGCACATTGCGCAGGATCACATGGGGCACATGGGTGCCGTAGTATCCCTGCCCGATATAACTGCGAAAGATCTTGTTGCGCGACGCGATGGCTTTCATTTCCGCCAGGGCCTGCGTTTCACTTTTGGCGGAAGGCAACTTCAATGCGCCGCGCTTCAAAATGGCACTGGGCACCACCTGCTGAATAAGGCTTTCCAGGCTGGGCGACCCGATCGCCTTGAGCATGTGGGCCTGATCGGTGTCATCGGGGCCAATGTGGCGGCCAATGAAATCGGAATGAGCATCGAGTTCACGGAACATAGGGAGACCTTGAAAAACGCTTAGGCGTCGACAGACGCCTGGTAGGCGGAGCCATCCATCAGGCCGTCGATATCGGCCGGATTTTTGGGGCGAATCTTGAATATCCAGTGCGCATAGGCGTCCTGGTTGATCAGGTCGGGCTGGTCGGCCAGTGCCTCGTTGAATTCGACAATCTCGCCGTCCACCGGCGCATAAATGTCGGAAGCTGCCTTCACCGACTCGACGACACCGGCGGTATCGCCGGCATTGAGCGCGGCGCCCGGCTGCACCTCGCCCACGAACACCAGATCGCCCAGTTGTTCCTGGGCGTTATCGGTGATGCCCACCAGAAAGACATCACCCTGGGCCTGGACCCATTCGTGCGAAGCCGTGTATTTGCGATCGTTTGGAAGATTCATGTGTGACCCCTGAAAAAATTGTGACTTAGCCGACCAGGACCTTTCCTTGCCGTACGAAAGGAAGTTTTACCACTTCGGCGGGCAACCACTTGCCCCTGATTTCAACCTGCACCTGTTCACCCGCGGCTACTGCGGTCGGAACACGCGCCATACCGATGGACACACCCAGCGTGGGTGACATGGTGCCGCTGGTTATCTCGCCGTCGCCATGCGCGGTTCGAACCGCCATGTGCGCGCGCATCACACCGCGCTCACCCAGACGCAGCCCCACGATCTTGCGCGAAGGTGCTGCAGCTTCGAGCGCCGCCCGTCCGATAAACTCCCGTGCCGGGTCGCTGAATGAAACCGTCCACGCCAGACCGGACTCCAGCGGAGAAACCGTCTGGTCCATATCCTGTCCGTATAAATTCATGCCGGCTTCCAGCCGCAACGTATCGCGGGCACCCAGCCCGCAGGGGCGAACGCCCTGAGCCGCCAGGTCGGCCCACAGCGATGCCACCGCATCGGCACGAACCACAACCTCGAAACCGTCCTCGCCGGTGTACCCGGTACGGGCAACCATGACGTCGTTCCCCAGGGTTCGAGCCGAAAAAGGTGTCAGCGCCTGGGTATCCTGCTCCCATTGCGGGCGAGCCGCCCAGACCTTGCTGCGCGCATCGGGGCCCTGCACGGCCACCATGGCCAGATCACGGCGCGGCATCAGCGACACATCGAACCCGGCTTCGGCGGCACAGCGCCGCATCCACGCCACGTCGGTATCGGCCGTACCGGCATTCACAACCAGGCGCCAGGCGCCTTCGGAAAAGAAATAGACAATCAGATCGTCAATGACCCCGCCTTCGGGGTTCAGCATGCACGAATACAAGGCCTTGCCGGGCACCTCAAGCTTGTTGACGTCGTTGGCCAGAAGATGACGCAGAAAGCTGCGGACATCACGGCCGATGATATCGACCACCAACATGTGGGAGACATCGAACATGCCCGCCCCCTGGCGAACGGCATGGTGCTCTTCGATTTGCGAACCGTAGGCAACCGGCATGGCCCAGCCGCCGAAATCGACCATGCGCGCACCGCTTTGCACATGGGTTTCAAACAACGGGGTATGTTTCAGCGATGGGGAAGTGGACATGGCAGAGGGCTCCGGAAAGACGATGAAAGCGGCAACACGAACGGAAATACCCGTTTCGCGGCGCCCTTCTGTCCTTTTGCCTGAGAGTTGACCCGCTGCAATGCGGATGTTCACCTTCGGCGCTTTTTCGGATGCAATGATCGAAAAAGTCTCTCCAGAGTGCTGCCCTGAGGGGTGCGAAACCCCGCATGACACAGGCGGTACCGGGTACCTGAGCGATTCTGGGCGAATTGCGCCTTCGGCGGCCCCTGGAAAAAATCAGGGGCTCTCTCCCGCACTGTGCACTAGCAGCAAGATGCGAAGCATACCCCGAAAATCAAACTTTGCCAATTGCCCGGCCGCACGCCACGCCCGAGGCCCAGGCCCACTGGAAGTTGTAGCCGCCCAGCCAGCCGGTGACATCGACAGCCTCGCCGATGAAATACAGGCCGGGAACGGAGACAGCCTCCATGGTCTTCTGGTTCAGCCCGGCGGTATCCACCCCGCCGCGCATAACCTCGGCCTTCTTGTACCCTGCCGTGCCCGTGGGCGTCAGCGACCACTGGTGGATGCGTTGTGCGAGCGCGCGCAATGCCTGATCGGGGATATCGGCCATGCGCCGGTCGGCCAGGCTGTCTGTGCCGCCTTCGACGCCCAGCCATACCTCGGCCAGACGCTTGGGCCACAAGCCCGACAGCACCGTACCCACCTGCTGACGGTTACCCGGCTTGGCCGCCACCAAGGCCTGTGCCAGGTCCTGGTCGGGGGCCAGGTTCAGCCACAGCGGTTGTCCGGGGTTCCAGTAGGACGAAATCTGCAAAATGGCGGGCCCCGACAATCCACGGTGAGTGAACAGCAAGTCCTCGCTGAATTCAACCTGGGTGCGCCGGCGCGACGGGCCGCCGGGGCCGGCGGCATCACCCGTCGGTGTACCGACGACCACTTGCAGCGCCACCCCGCTCAGGGAACTGAACGGCGCCCAGAGCGCGGCATCGAATGCCAGGGGCACCAGAGCCGGCCGGGGCTCGACCACTTTCAGGCCGAACTGGCGGGCGATGCCCAAGGCGTAGTCGGTGGCCCCCAGTTGCGGAATGGCCATGCCGCCGGTGGCCAGCACCAGAGTTCTGGCCGATATTTGCCCTTGCGAGGTCAGCAAACGAAACCCGGGCGACATCGACTCAATGGCCTGCACCGAACAAGGCATACGCCACGCCACCCTGCCGGCATCGCACTCGGCCTTCAACATGCCAATGATGTCCTCGCTGGAATGATCGCAGAACAACTGCCCGCGGTGCTTTTCATGCCAGGGAATGCGATGCTTTTCCAGCAGCCGCAGAAAATCGGCCGGGGTATACCCCGACAGCGCGGAACGGCAGAACTTCGGGTTACGCGAAATGAAATTGGCCGGCGAGGTACCGATATTAGTGAAGTTGCAGCGGCCACCGCCCGAGATACGAATTTTTTCGGCCAGCCGGTCGGCATGATCCACCAGCACCACCCGCTTGCCGTGCTGGCCGGCCACGGCAGCGGCCATCATGCCGGCCGCCCCCGCCCCGATGACGGCCACATCGAACTGGAACACGCTCACTCGATCGCGTCTTCCCGGATACAGTCGACGTAATAGCGCTCATTGCCGCTTTCGTCGACGTCTTTGGCCAGGCCGTGCACGTAGGTTTCAAAGCCCGGAAAGCGCGCGTTGAACTCGCGCGCAAACTGCAGGTAATGGACAATGCGCTTGTTGAAGCGCTCACCCGGAATAAGCAGGGGAATACCGGGAGGATACGGCGTCAGCAGCACGCCCGTTACGCGCCCTTCGAGAGCATCGATATCAACACGCTCGGCTTCGCGGTGCGCCATTTTGGCGTAGGCATCCGACGGCTTCATGGCCGGCACCATGTCGCTCAGGTAAACCTCGGTGGTCAGGCGCGCCAGATCGTACTTGCGATAGGCTTCGTGAATCTGCTGGCACAAGTCGCGCAAGCCCAGCTTTTCGTAGCGCCGGTGTTCTCGACAGAAATCGGGCAAGATGCGCCACAACGGCTGGTTGCGGTCGTAGTCGTCTTTGAATTGCTGCAAGGCCGTCAGCAAGGTATTCCAGCGACCTTTGGTAATGCCGATGGTGAACAAAATGAAGAACGAATAAAGGCCGGTCTTTTCCACCACCACGCCATGCTCGGCCAGGTATTTGGACACCAACGCCGCCGGAATGCCGGTGTCGGCAAATGTACCGGAAATATCCAGCCCCGGAGTCACCACCGTGGCCTTGATCGGGTCGAGCATATTGAAGCCGTCGGCCAGGTCGCCGAAACCGTGCCATTCATCGCCCGACTGGAGCAGCCAGTCGTCGCGGTTGCCTATACCCTCGGACACCAGACGGTTGGGGCCCCAAACCTTGAACCACCAGTCATTTTTACCAAACTCCGACTCGACCTTGCGCATGGCGCGCCGGAAATCCAGGGCTTCCTGAATGCTTTCCTCGACCAATGCCGTGCCCCCGGGGGGCTCCATCATGGCGGCGGCCACGTCGCACGACGCAATAATGGCGTACTGCGGCGACGTAGAGGTATGCATTAGATACGCCTCGTTGAACACGTTGCGGTCCAGCGCACGGGTTTCGGAATCCTGCACCGTGATTTGCGAGGCCTGCGACAAACCGGCCAGCAGTTTGTGGGTGGAGTGCGTGGCAAACACCATGGCGTCTTTGCTGCGCGGGCGACCCTCGCCGATCGCGTGCATGTCTTTGTAGAACTCGTGAAACGAAGCATGGGGCAACCATGCTTCGTCAAAGTGCAAGGTATCGATTTGGTCGCCCAGGCGCGCCTTGATCATCTCGACGTTGTAAATAACGCCGTCGTACGTGCTTTGCGTAAGCGTAAGAATGCGCGGACGCTTGTTCTTGGCGTTGCGGGCGAAGGGGTTGGCCTCGATTTTCTTCTGGATGCTTTCGGCGGAAAACTCTTCGAGCGGAATGGGGCCGATAATGCCCAGGTGGTTGCGTGTGGGCCGCAAAAACACCGGAATGGCACCGGTCATGGTGATGGCGTGCAGAATGGATTTGTGGCAATTGCGGTCGACCACCACAACATCTCCGGCCGCCACGTTGGCATGCCAGACGATCTTGTTCGACGTAGACGTGCCATTCGTGACGAAGAAACAGTGGTCCGAATGGAAAATACGGGCCGCGTTCAGTTCCGACTCGGCAATCGGGCCGGTGTGATCCAGCAACTGGCCAAGCTCGTCGACGGCATTGCAGACGTCGGCACGCAACATGTTTTCACCGAAGAACTGGTGAAACATCTGGCCGACCGGGCTTTTCAGGAAGGCTACGCCGCCCGAGTGCCCGGGGCAATGCCAGGAATAAGAGCCGTCGGACGCATACTTCACCAGTTCCCGGAAAAAGGGCGGCGCCAGGCCGTCAAGGTATGACCTGGCCTCGCGAATGATATGCCGCGCCACGAATTCCGGCGTATCTTCGAACATGTGAATAAAGCCGTGCAGCTCTTTCAGAATGTCGTTGGGTATGTGCTGCGACGTACGCGTTTCACCGTAAAGGTAAATGGGAATATCTTCGTTACGAAAGCGCAACTCACCAATAAAAGAGCGCAGATTCTTGATCGCCGCCGCCACATCTTGCGGCGACGCCTCGTCGAATTCCTCGTCGTCGATCGACAAAATAAAGGCGCTGGCGCGGCTTTGTTGCTGAGCAAACGAACTCAGGTCGCCGTAACTGGTCACGCCCAGCACCTCGACGCCCTCGGCCTCGATGGCCGTCGCCAAGGCACGAATACCAAAACCCGACGCATTCTCGGACCGGTAGTCTTCGTCGATGATGACGATGGGAAAACGAAATTTCATGTCACAGGCTCCTAGGTGCGCGGCAGGGTGACGCCCTGCTGGCCCTGATATTTACCACCGCGATCGCGATACGAGGTTTCGCAGACCTCATCGCTTTCGAAGAACAGCATTTGCGCACACCCCTCGCCGGCATAAATTTTGGCGGGCAAAGGTGTGGTGTTGGAAAACTCAAGCGTTACATGACCTTCCCACTCGGGTTCCAGGGGAGTCACGTTCACGATAATGCCGCAGCGGGCGTAGGTGCTTTTGCCCAGACAAACGGTAAGCACACTGCGTGGTATGCGGAAGTACTCCACGGTTCGGGCCAGCGCGAACGAATTGGGCGGAATGATGCACACGTCGCCCTTGAAATCAACGAACGATTTCTCGTCGAAGGCTTTGGGATCCACAATAGTGGAGTTGATATTCGTGAATATCTTGAACTCGTCGGCACAGCGAACATCGTAGCCGTAACTGCTGGTGCCATAACTGACAATGCGCTGGCCATCGACCGAGCGCACCTGCCCCGGTTCAAACGGATCAATCATGCCATTGGCGGCAGCCTGCCGAATCCAGCGATCGTTTTTTATGCTCATAGCCCTGACCTTCTAAGAATGTGGCGTATTTTAGCCCCTGCATGCTTCACCTGTTCCCGTCGCCGCAGATATATTGCATCGACCGGCCATTCGGCCGACGGACAAAAGATCAATCACGGGAGAACCACCGGTAAACCAGTGCCAGACCATTGACCGTGCCCACGGTAAGTTCAGCGTTCAAGCCGCGTGCCAGGCGGTAACCAAGGCGCCCCACCGTACCCGTATCGCTCAGTGCCTGGCGCAAACTGAGCGTCAGATCGTCTGTGATACGTTTGCTGGCCTGGACAAAACGGCGTTCAATGTCGCTGGTGCCGTCATTCAGGCCGCTGACCACGCTTTCGGCGGGCAGGATACTGCTTGCGGCTCCCACATCACCCGAGCGCATGGTGATTTCATCGATACCGAATTTCTGGTAGAACGGCTCCCCCTCGCTAAGGAACGACGTGCCCACCGAAAAAAGCAAGGCAACGTCGCCGCCCGAATCGTTCGGCCCATGGCCCAGCAACAGCCACGACAGTTTTTCGATCTCGCTGACCTCGGGATACGACACCAGGTCAATCCGCGGGCGGCGCGCTGTGCCCGCCACCCGCACACCAGCCTCGACCTGCAACCCCGTGCGCAAGGCC
This sequence comes from Burkholderiaceae bacterium, assembly GCA_050252075.1. Classification (GTDB taxonomy): domain Bacteria; phylum Pseudomonadota; class Gammaproteobacteria; order Burkholderiales; family Burkholderiaceae_B; genus JAAYGT01. The sequence continues at coordinate 39,511 of JBFWLP010000015.1, forward strand.
TCGATATTCAGTATGGGACTGGTGATATCCCCCTGAAACGTAATGGTTCCCCGTCGCAACTGCAGCCGTTGGCCGTAAGCCTCGACGGCACCGCCACGGGTGCGCAAGGCGCCGATCGCGGTCAGCTTGCCCTGCACCATCGACAGGGTCAAATCGCCCACCAAGCCCGAGTTGACGCCGTAGCCCGTCAGATAAAACCGGGGCCCCAGGTCAATTTTCACATTCATGGATACATCGAGCGGCAATGCGGGCGGCTCGGCTATCACCGTCTTCTGGCCTGGTTTCAGAATGATGACATCCGAGTCGATCACCGGCACGCTGCCCAGCATGTCCAGACCGAACCACCCGGCGTCGGCAGTGATTTCCCCCTGGATATCGACCTTGGGCAGCTCGGCGTTCAGGCGCAAAGCCCCGGAAATCATGGCGTAGCGATCCGCACGCTGCAAAATGGGGTAACGGTGAAAATCCACATTCACGCGACCCCGCGACTCCAGCACATGCCAGTCGCCCGATAGCGTGAGCTTGCCGCCCTTGGCGTCAGGATTCTCGCTGACCCAGGTGGCGGTGCGCCACTCTTTGGGCGTGACCCGCAGCTGGGCGGGAAATGTCAGTTGCTCCAGAATCAACCGCTCACCGTCCAGACGCGCCGACAAGGTTCCGTCGAGCAAACGCACACCGTCATCCACACGCACAATACGCAGACCTTTACCCGTAATGGTGCCGGTACCCTGCCAGTCGTCGCCCGACTGCGCCCGCAAGCGCAGATCGGCCTGCACGGAACCGCCGAAGTCGACGGCATCGCCCGTAAACAGGCTGGCCCATCCGATATCGGCAATGGCCGCCTGCACGTCTACCGTTTTTATATCGCTGGGGTCGAGGGTGAAACCACCAGCCGGCGTCTGCCGCAACACGGTTTTTGCCTGCACCTTTGCCTGACCCATGCGTTCAGTAGCCACCTGAAGCGAAGCCTCGATACGGCTGTGACCACCTTCGACGGGAATCGCGGTAGCGCCAAGCTCAAACTGGCGCAACCCCAGCGGGAAGTCGGGCTCCGCGGGCACCATGACATCGCCCGATACGCGCCGGATACGGGTCGTGCCGCGCAAGGCTCCGGTGTAGGCAAGATCCCAGTCGGCGGCAAAGTCGATGGCCCAACGGTCATTGCCCTGTTCCGCCAGTACCTTCACCCCGCCTCGCGCAGGCGGTTTGTCGTTTTCATCGTCCAGGCCCAGCGCCTTTTTCAGCGTACGCACCCGCGCCGGCGAGACCGATAAACGATCGATGTCGCCCCGGGTAGCCCAGACCGCCTCGCGGCCGGACGATTCGCGGTGGTTGATCACCACCCAGCGCTGCTGGTTTACCCGACCCTCGATCTGCGTCGACCCGACCTGCCATTGCGACGTATCGGCAGGCGCGTGCGGAAAAAACTGCACCGATGCCGGCGACGCCAGACGTACGCCGACATCGGCATGCCGTATGTCGAGCGCCGCCACGGAACCGCGCCATCCTTCTCCGCGCGGCGGCTGGCCGGTGTCCACGGACCACCCACCCTGGGCCGCCAGCTCCAGCGCAACCGGCGCCTTGCCCAATTCGTCGGCCACACTGTCGGCGGGGGTGTACACCGTAGTCAAATTCAGGCGATGATCCGCCACGCTGCCTTGCAGGGCCCCTTTCAGGCTCGCCCCACCGGGCAGATCCGGCCAAAGCTGGCGCAGCTCGGGGGCGGCCAGGTCCAGCGACAATTTCCCGCCGGTTGCCCCCCATTCACCGTCCGCCTTGACACGGTTTCGCCCCAGCGCAAGGTCAATGGCCACCTTGGGTAGCTGCAACGCTTCCCAGGCGACTTCAGCCTCGGCACCGGACGCGCCCGGCGCCGGCGCGCCGGGGTTGTTCACAGCAATGTCGATCTTGCCGCCCAGCGGCTGCTCATTCCAGCGCGACTCGGGGGCAATGGTCAGCTCAATAGCGGCCTTTTCCAAGTGCCGGCGATCCACCAAGGTTGCAGAAAACGTGGAGTCGGCCGTCAGGACTGCCGCAGGAATGGCCGGCCCCACCAGCTGCCCTACGTTCAGGGCACGCATTGCCAGCGTTCCCGTGACATGATCCTGATCCATACCCTCTTTATGCTCGGTCTGGACCGTTACATCGGCCTTCAGTGACGAACCATCGGCCAGGGTCAGGTCGACGCGGGCGCCGTCCAGCGGCATGGGTGCCTGCGGACGCAACTGCGCCCAGGCCTGCAACCCCATGCCCTGCCCCTGGCCCGACGCCGTAACCTGCAGGGCCTGCAGATCGCCCTGCGCCGCGATATCGACTGCCAGCTCGCAGCCGCCGGCGTCTGCCGCCGCATCGACGGCGGGCAATGAGGGCAGGTAACGCCGGGCACACAACGGAGAATCGCCCGGCGCGCCCTGGGCGACGGCGTGTACGGAAATCGTAGCCGGCCAGGGAGCGGCCAGCGACTGCAGCTGTGCCTCGCCGTCGAATGTGACCTGCAGGGTGTCGTGCCCCAGAGTCAGCGACTGCAGCACCACCTGCGCGGTTCCCGCGTTTACCGCGTTTACCGCGACGGCGCTTGCGACATCGCGAACGGATACCGGCAATGGCCCGCCGTCAATGCGCATGTCGAGCGCCCCCAGCGCCAGCCGGTCGACGGCGATGGCAACCGGCAGCGACGGCATCACAAACGGTTCGGCAGGCGGCGCCGACGTGTCGGTGGTGATGTCCAGTTCCAGCGTATCGGCCGAAAGCTCTCGCACATGCAGGCGGCGCTGCGCCAGTTCGCGCCAGTTCACATCAAGCGCCAGCTCGCGCGCGCGCAGCTCCAGATCGGGCAACCCCAGATCCAGCGCCCCAACCGTCATGCCGTCCCAGAACGAACCCTGAATACGCTCTACCCGGCCATCCAGAGCCTGGACGGCGGTGACCACGGCCCAACGCGTTCCCGGCGACGTGGTAATCACCCAGAACAGAAAGCCACAGAACACCATCAGGAACAGCACCAGAACAGGCCCGGCCCATACCACCACTGATCGCAAGAACCGTAACAGCCACTTCAAAATGCGATACCTAGAGAAAAGTGCAAGCGTAAACGACGGTCGCGCTGGCCATAGGCCAGGTCGACGTAAAAAGGCCCGGCCGGGGTGCGGAACGCGGCTCCCACACCATACCCCAACGCAATATCCATGCTGCGGAAGGAGTCCGCCGCATCACCGGCATCGACAAAGAAATTGATGCCGACTTGTTCATTCAGGTAATGCGTGTACTCGACACTGGCCACGGCCAGGGCATTTGCGCCGACGACGGCATCGCCCACGTCTTTACCAATACTGTCGTAACGATAGCCTCGAATAGACCGGGCTCCCCCGGTGCGGTAGCCAAAGTCCTGCGGCAAGCGGTCAGTTTTCGTCCAGACCTTTCCCACCTCGCCCCGTACGGTGAGCACATCGTAACGACCTATGCTCCACCACTGCTGACCCCGAATGCCAACCCGGTAGAACGGTTCGCCGTCGTCGAGCGTGACACCGGCCCCCAGCCCCAAGTCGATCAGGTGGCCCTCGCGGGGATCGTATTTGGCATTGACATCACGGCGCAACCAGTTCCACGTGCCTACCAATGTGGGCACCTCGTAACCCGGAGCGCCGCTGATACGCGTACGATCGTGAGCCGCGACCAGGCTCCAGAGCGTTTCGTACTCCACACGGCTGTCGCCCGCCGCCTTGCGCTCCTGTCGACGCACCCAACCCAGACCAACGCGCCGGTTGTCCAGCCCTTCAATATCAGAGTGCTCAAAGAGGGTACCGAAACTGTTCCGGTAGCCGTCTTCGGACGGCGGAAGATTGACATCGAAAAACACGCGCTGGCGGTTCTTGTCGACACCCGCCCCTGTTTCTATCCACACCGGCTGGCCAAACACCACGTTCTGCCGATACAGCCCTTCAACCCGCACACCGTTGTCGCTGTCGGCCCCGATGGATCCCACCGCCCGACGCGCGGCCGCCTCGGACACACGCACCTTCACCGGCAGCTGCACCGATCCGTCGCTGTTTTCCTGACGCGCCTCGACACTTTGATCCAGCGTGACAAACGCGCCCCGGAAGAAGGTCGTGGATTGCAAGGCCTCCTGCCATTGATCGAGCCTGTCCTGATCGTAAGGCTCGCCGGGAGCGTATTTGACGTAGCGGGAAACCAGCGTCTGGGGCACACGCTCCAGCCCTTCGGTGGTCATGGGCCCCAAACGCACTTGCGGCCCGCTCTGAATGGCCAGCGACAAGTCGGCCTGCGCCCGCTCGGGATCCACCACGGCGCGGGTCAGCTCGTAGCGGGCGAAAAAGAAGTCTTTGCGGCTGACATTGTCCAGCAGCTCGGTTTTTGCCGAACTCCAGTCGTCATTGATAAAGTAGGCTCCCGCCCGCAGCGGCCACTGCTGCCGCAGGCTCTGGACGCGCGAGGAAAACCCCGGCTGCAAGATCTGGCCGGCGAACTGGATATCGACCCCGTCAACGACGGTGCGCCGGCCCGGCTCGATAATGATGTCCCACGTTTCACCGGCGTAATCCTTTCCCACTTCCAGAGTGACCACGGGAGCAAAATACCCCTGGGTTTGCAGCGCCGACACGGTCGCGTCGTGGGCGCGTCGGCGAAGACGCGAGACTTCCCCGCCGTCCTGATCCTCGGCCAGCCGTGTAATTGCATTCACGGCACCGATAATGGCTTGTAACGCCTCGGGGGGAACGCCCCCCGGGTCGATCACCACGTCGGGCTTCTCGGCCCGGGCCGATCCCACGGCCAGCACCATGATCAGCAACGCAAGGAAATGTAGGCGCATGGGCTCAGGTTTTGCGGGCCACAACCGTTGGGCGGAAGGGCGATTCTTCGGGCAGGCATGCCACCTGCACAGCCACCTGGGCGGCAATATCGTGGTAACGACGCGCGGCCTCGCCCCCGGGTTCGGCCACAACCGTGGGGCACCCGGAATCGGTCTGCGTGCGTATGCTGAGCTGCAGCGGCAGCGCGCCCAGCCAGGGCACGTTGTACTCGGCCGCCATGAGCCGCCCGCCGTCCTGGCCAAAAATATGTTCCGCATGGCCGCAGTTGGAGCACACGTGAACCGACATATTCTCCACCAGACCCAGCACGGGCACATTGACCTTCTGGAACATGCGCAGACCGCGCCGCGCGTCGGCCAGGGCAAGGTCTTGCGGCGTGGTCACAATAACCGCCCCCGTCAGGGGTACTTTCTGGGCCATGGTCAAGGCAATGTCGCCCGTGCCGGGCGGCATGTCCACGATCAGGTAGTCCAGGTCATCCCACTGCGTCTGGGTAAGCAGCTGGGTGAGCGCCTGGGTGACCATGGGGCCGCGCCAGATCGCCGGCGCATCGTCATCGATCAGAAAACCGATGGAATTGGCCTGCAAGCCATGCCCTGCCAGTGGCCGCATGAATTTTTCGTCGATCATTTGCGGTTTGCCCGACAGCCCCAGCATGATAGGCACCGAGGGGCCGTAAATGTCGGCGTCGAGCAAACCCACGCGGGCCCCCTGGGCCTGCAGGGCAAGCGCCAGATTAACGGCTGTGGTACTTTTACCCACGCCCCCCTTGCCGGAAGCGACAGCAATAATGTTGCGAACTGACGGCAGCGGGCGCAAACCGGCCTGCACAACGTGGCTGGCGATACGCGTCGTGAAGTTCAGCGCGTCCAGCCGCACGCCCAACGCGGCCAATTTCGTTTCAACCCGTTTCCTGAATTCGTCGTGCCCATTGTATAAAGGGTAACCCAGCTGTAAAGTGATTGATGCCGTATCACCGCTTGACTGTATGGTGCAGTTTTGTGCGGTTACCGGCAGCTTTTTCTTGGTGTTCGGGTCAGTTACTTCCGAAAGCGCTTGCAGTATTTGGTCGTTTCTTGAACTCATGTGTTCGGCCTTGCTTGAAAAAAGTGCCTCATGGCCCCAAGACTATAGCGAATCAAGGGAATTATTTCCCCATCAAGGGGTCCAATCAGGTCTATGAATACATTAAATCAAATTCTGCGCGGTGCATTGTTTCTGGTTCTTGCAGTGTTCGGCATGGCCATGGCATTCATTTTCATGGTGTCCACAGCCATTGCAATCGCCATACTGTATGTGGTCGCGCGTATCAAGGGGCGTCCGTTCGGCGTCAAGGCGTACTGGGAACAGCGTCGCCGTCCGCCGTCGCCGTCCGGCGCATTTCGCCCCCAAGACGTCACCGACGTCGAAA
>JBFWLP010000016.1:0-43105 GCA_050252075.1 Burkholderiaceae bacterium
TTCCGATCTAGAATGTGGGCCCCAGTGTGCAGTACCGTATCACCGGGAACGACGGGCAGTCGCGTGAATTCACCAATTACATGATGCCCATGATGCTGGACGGCAGCCTGGTGTTCCTGGCGGGTGTTCGTAACTCGCCGGCGGAAAATTTCCGGTATGTGCGTATTCCCGCCGACGAAAACCGTTCGCTGGAAGAGTTCATGCGTTTGCGTGCGGCACTGGCCCAGCCGGCGCTGGTCGATCTGGCTGCTGGTCAGTTCGCGGTAAAGAATGCCGGCGCCGGAATGACCGAGGACATGCTGAGTCAGGCCGCCAAAGGGGCGCTGGAAACATTCCGGAAGGCGGGTCTGAACGGCCTGATCGAGCGGGTGCCGGAAGGCGAGCGTGAAAAGGTGCTGGAATTTGCCATTCCCATGATCCAGTTAACGCTGGCCGAACTGCGTGATATCGTACGTCTTCAGCAGGGATGGCAACCCATACCCCAGGTCGGGCTCGATGGCCAGGAAGCCGCCCAGTGGCTGCAAATGGCCTTGCTTGCATTTGCGAACCTGCCCGATTATCCTTCCCCGGTTCTGCTGTCGCTTGACACCTTCGAGCAAGTGCAGGCCAGTGTGTTTCAGGTGGCGCGCAGCCCGGGCAAGAATACGGTTTATCTGGGGTGTCTGTTCCTGGTGATCGGCGTGTTCGCCATGTTTTACATTCGTGACCGTCGCATCTGGGTCTGGATCAAGCCGCGGCAGCAAGGCAGCCAGTTAATGGGCGCCATGACATCACAACGTCGCACACTCGATTTCAATCACGAATTTGATCGATTCAAAGAGGCGTTTACACGCCTTCCCACTACGTAAAGCGGGGTAGTTATATGTCCGAGTCCACCCTTCCCCTTAATGGATCGAGCTGGCCACAGGCCATGACCGCCAGTGGTGATGCCCGCGGTACCCGCGGTCGTCCCGACTGGACCGATCTTTTGTTTTTTCTGGTGCTTTGCGCCGGCGCCGCTTATGCCTTGGTCACCTACGAAACCAGTATGGATGGGTACGAGCAGGCCATTCTGGTGGGTACTGTGCCCATGCTCAGCTGGCTGGCGTGGCTGTGGCGGCCGCTACGTACCCTGATGGTGGCTTGTGGTGTCAGCGCACTGTTTGCGATCTGGCTGTATAGCACCGGTACCCTGGCCGAAGGCGACATTGGCCGCGCGGAAACGGTTTTCTTTCTGAAGTACCTGTTTTCCTCGCAGTCGGCCATTCTCTGGATGTGTGCCCTGTTTGTGCTGGCGACGGTGTGTTACTGGATCGGAATTTTCAGCAACACCGCGGCCTGGATGGGGTCGACCCTGACCTGGGGTGCGGTCTATGCCGGAACAACGGGCATGCTGGTGCGCTGGCGTGAGGGCCACTTGCTGGGGCCCGACATCGGCCACATTCCGGTCAGCAATCTGTACGAAGTTTTCGTGCTGTTTGCCCTGATTACGGCCTTGTTCTACCTGTACTACGAACGACGCTACGCCACGCGCGCGCTGGGCGGCTTTGTTCTGCTGGTGATCAGTTCGGCGGTCATTTTTCTGCTCTGGTATTCGTTCACCCGTGAGGCTTTCCAGATCCAGCCTCTGGTACCCGCCCTGAAAAGCTGGTGGATGAAACTGCACGTGCCTGCCAATTTCATCGGCTATGGCACGTTTTCGCTGGCTGCCATGGTGGGTTTTGCCTATCTGGTAAAGCAGCATGGGGAAACGCGCTCCTGGGGCAAGCTGGCACCGTTATTTCTGCTGGGCGCCATTCTGTGTGCCGAGCCGTTCATGTTCGGTTCCCGCGAGTTATCGGCCACCTGGATGCTTTACTTCGGCCTTGGGGCTATCGTTGTGGGCACGATACTGGCGTTTCGCGGCCCTATTTCACGTCGTCTGCCGTCGCTGGAAATTCTTGACGATATTATGTACCGCGCCATTGCCGTGGGGTTTGCGTTCTTTACGGTGGCAACCATTCTTGGCGCCTTGTGGGCTGCCGATGCCTGGGGCACCTATTGGCAATGGGACCCCAAGGAAACCTGGGCGCTTATCGTATGGCTGAACTACGCAGCCTGGTTGCACATGCGCCTGATGAAAGGGCTGCGCGGCACTATGGCGGCTTACTGGGCGCTGGTTGGGTTGCTGGTTACCAGCTTTGCGTTCCTGGGTGTGAATATGTTCTTGTCGGGCCTGCACTCTTACGGCGAGCTGTAAGATTCCCGAATGAATGCCAGCGTGTCCCGGTTTACCACCAGATCGCGCACTGACTGTGCGCTTAAAATGTCGATCGGTGGCCGGGCACGCGACACCACGAAGCCCTGGGCGAAGTCAACGCCCATGGCCTTGAGCTCGACCAGGGTGGCGTAGTCCTCCACCCATTCGGCAATACATACTTTATTCAGGCTTTGGGCCAGCTGCACAATCGCGCGCACAATTGCCAGGTTGGTGCTGTCGCTGACCATATCGCGTATCAGGCTGCCGTCGATCTTGATCGACTGTGCCGGCAGTTCTTTCAGGTACGCAAACGATGTATAGCCCGCGCCAAAATCGTCCAGTGCCACCTGTACGCCCATCGAGGCCAGGCGCTCGATGAACTGGCGCGAGCGGGCCAGGTTCTGCAACGCCACGCCTTCAGTGATTTCCACCACCAGTTTTTCGCACAGATGGTGATGGCGGGACAAAATGCTGAACAACGCCGCGATGAACCGTTCGTCGTTCAATGACACGCCGCTCAGATTCACATGCACCGAACGCAGGTGGGCCAGTCGCGCCTGATGCTTGTCCATCCATTCAAGCGTGGCACTGAACACCCATTTGTCCAGCGTGGTAATGGTGCCGCTGTCCTCTGCCGAGCCCACGAATTTCCCGGAGGAAATCGGCATGCCCGAGGGGTCCCGGGCACGCAGCAGAACTTCGATGCTCAGTGAGCCCAGGGGATCTTGCAGATTCATGATGGGCTGCATGTCAAGATACAGCCCGCTGGGCTTGTCCGAACCTTCGATCTGGTCGAACAGCCGCAGTTCTTCGGTGTGTTCAAGCAGCGCCTGGGAGTCTTTTTCGTAGACCGCGATGTCCTGCTTGCGCCGGCGCGCGTCGCGACAGGCGTGACTGGCGGCGGAAATGGCATCGTCGGCGGTCATGGACTGGTTCAGGGCAATAATGCCGATCACGCCGCTGAGCTGGAACGCACGGGGGCCGACCTGAAACGGTGCGTCGGCCAGGGCGGTGATGATGGTGTTGCCCACGCGCTGCGCCTCGTCAAGAAATGCACCATCCAGAATAATCAGGAATTCGTCGCCGCCCACGCGGCCGAAGGGGTGCTTGCTTTCAAGCAGGGTTTCCAGGCGCTGCGCCAGCAGCTTCAGAACATGATCCCCGGCGGTATGCCCGAACAAATCGTTGATCCGTTTGAAGTGGCGCAAATTCAGGTAAACCAGGGCGCACGGCGAGCCTTCCCGGGCCCTGGCCAGCGATTGCTCAATGGCTTTTTCGATGCCCCGCAGATTCAGGCACTCGGTCAGGGGATCGGTGTCGGCCAGTCTGCCCATGCGATGGATGGTTCGCGCCCGGGCCGATACATCCTGCAGGGAGCCTTCGATACCTTCCGGCGTCAGCAATGCCCGCATGACGAATCGCTGGTCGGCACGTGCGACCACGCTGTCGGCACGCATCTGAACCTCTACATCCTCGCCGGACTGTGTTTTCAGGGCGACTTCGTGCCAGTTGACCGGCTGGAAGTAGTCATTCCAGCGAATGACCTTGTCACCATCAAAGTGGGTGTCCAGCATGTGTTCCATTACCGGGTTGGCCGATTGGAAAACCCCGTCGTGGCTCAGGGAAAACATGCCGATGGGTGTCATGGCGTAATTGCTGACAAGGGCCGTACGGGCGCGCACGCTGCGACGCCGTTCTTCGCGCAGACGTTTGGCGACGGTCAGTGCAACCATTATGTTGGCCGCAAGCAGGGCAAGTGCGCTGTTGAAGCTGTCGCCGGCCTCGGTGCGGCCCATAAGGGCCACCGAGGCCATGGATGCCATGATTGCCAGAGCAACGGCGAACAGCACGACATGCCACATCCAGCCGCGTTGGGCGCGTGTGCGCCGCAGTGTTTTGGCGAGCAGCACCACAACGACTACGCTGCCGTAGATGCCTGCTACGGCCATGACGGGTTCGAAGACGGCATCGGGGGTGGTCAGTGCGGCCGCCAGGCAGATCAGCCCTGCCCACTGCGCCAGCAGCAAGGGTTGCCGCAAACGAGGGCCGAGTGATTCGCGGAACAGCAACACCACCAGATAATAAGTAAGCAGATAATAGCCGGCGAGCGTAACGTTGCGTATGGTCGAGAGCCAGTCAACCGGCAGCGGGAAGCCGAGCCATTGCGTATCCCAGCCCAATGCCAGCGCAACCATGCGCAAATTGCCAATGAGCCATGCGGACAAAACGACATAGATCCATTCTTTTTGGGTCAGGCCGATAAGCACGGTGAACAGGGCGATTGCGAGCAATCCGCCCTCCAGAAAGCTGACGGTTCGCTCGTGCCGCTGCAGCTGCCGGTACAGGGCGCTTTCATTCCACAGCCGGGCCGATACGCTGCCGTCATCGACGAAGTCGGCATGGCACAGTACGGCCGATGGCAGGGTCGTGGTATCCAGGTACAGGGCGACGCCTCGCCGGTGGCTCTGTACCACCGTACCTGATGGTGCCGCCGCACTGACGGAACCAATGGGGGCCAGCGTATCGGCATTCCAGTAGGTAACGGCGCGGGCAGGGGGGGCCTGCACTTCGACGCCGATATCGCCGTCCTGAACGGGCGTAGGCAGCGACAGCAAAAGCCATGCCGGGTTGTTTACCTGCATTGAGGGTGCCGACGGGCTTTGGCCCAGGGCGTTCAGCACGTAAGCCGGCGGACTGGAGCGCGTGTGCTGATCCGACGTTACCAGTGCAACGGGTTGCCCCGATTGCTGGGGCAATGCATAAGGCAGGGTCAGAAAGATGAGCAGCGACAGAAGCACAATGCCCACGGGGACCAGGCCAAGAACCACCCAACGGGTGGCCCCTTCACCTGCATTGATCAGTGCAGCTTTTAGATCGCGACGGTGAGCAGGTGCGGGCGCCATGAGTGTGTCAGTGTGTGCTTCGGGTCGGAGTGGGCGGTTGGTCGGTCAAGTCTGCCTAATATATCAGGCAATATCAGTTTTCGCCCGCACCGTCCCTAATCCGGCACGCGTTCACTGGCGAAAAGATCTTCCAGCGTTTCCCTTGGGCGAATAACATGAACCTGGCTGCCGTCGACCAGCACTTCGGCCGCACGGGGGCGGGTGTTGTAGTGGCTGGCCATGCTGAAGGCGTAGGCGCCTGCCGACATAATGGCCAGCAGATCGCCTTGCTGCAGGGGCAGGCGGCGCTGTTTTGCAAGCCAGTCGCCGCTTTCGCATATAGGACCCACAATATCGTAAGCAGGTGTGTCGTCGCCGACCGGGCGCTGCCGCACCATTTCCACGTCATGCCAGGCGTTGTACAGCGTGGGGCGCAGCAGGTCGTTCATGGCGGCATCCACAATGGCAAAGTTACGGGCGTCGCCAGGCTTCAGGAACTGCACTGCCGTCAGCAGCACCCCTGCATTGCCCACCAGAGACCGCCCGGGCTCAAACACCAGTTCCAGATGGTTCAGTCCGGCGCGTTCCAGGGCCGAGACTACGGCATCCACCAGCGTTTTGGGGGCAATGGGTTGCTCGTTCGTATACCGGATACCCAAACCGCCGCCCAGGTCAAGATGGTGCAGAGTGATGCCCTGGGCGTCAAGCAAGCGGATCAGGTCGATCAGTTTGTCGAGCGCATCAAGATAAGGTGTGACTTCGGTAATCTGGGACCCGATATGGCAGTCCACGCCGACAATCTTCAGCGAGGGCTCTTGCATTGCCTGTTGGTAAACGGCAGGGGCTCGGGCGATATCGATACCGAATTTGTTTTCTTTCAGGCCCGTTGATATGTAGGGATGGGTTTTGGCGTCGACATCGGGATTCACGCGTAGCGAAACGGGGGCGACCTTGCCCTCGCGGCGTGCAACCTGGGCCAGTCGTGCCAGCTCGGCTTCGGATTCGACGTTGAAGCATTTCACGCCGGCCTCCAGTGCCGCCTTCATTTCCCAGTCTTGCTTGCCGACACCGGAGAACACAATTTTCGAGGGATCGCCGCCAACGGCAAGCACCCGGGCCAGTTCGCCGCCCGAAACAATGTCGAAACCGGCGCCCAGTTGCCTGAACTCGTTCAGAACGGCCAGATTCGAGTTGGCCTTCATGCCATAGCACACCAGAGCCTTACGCCCTTCAATCGCCTGCTGGTAAGCCGCCCAGGCGCTGCGCAAGGCCTGACGTGAATACACATACAAGGGCGTGCCAAAGCGCTGGGCAAGCTCGCTCAGGGGGACATCTTCAGCAAACAAGGCACCGTTGCGAAACGTGAACTGCGGGGAGACGGTCATGGTTTTGCCCGAATGGAATCCAGGGGTACGGTAGAGGCGGGAGCCGCCGGTGACGGCACCGGTGTGGTTTGCGGCGGAGCTGTGAGGGTGGCGTCGGGCGCCTGGGGAGGCGGCGGCATGTACAGCGACCCTTTGTAGCCGCAGCCGGCCAGCAAGCCAAGGGCCGCTATGGCGGCACATGCGCCGGCACGGGACAACAGCGGGCGAACAGGAAGTTGTTTAGGCATGGCGACGGGCAAAGATCAGAAGCCGATGGGCTCGGGTTGAGCGGGGCGATTGCCGCCGGCGCCGCCGGTAAGCTCGTTCAACAGATTGGCGATACCGTCCGCCAGGCTGGTGGAGCCGCCATCAAGCGGGATGTCGTTGGGCGAGGGCAACCCAACCCGGGCAATATAGCTTTCCGGAGGATACTCCGCCAGATAAAAGTCACCATTGGCGCGAAGGATGCCGTCGGGCACCGGACCGGGCGGTGTGGGGGGAGTGTCTTTGAGCGCGTGCTTCATGAAGTCGAGCCAGATGGGCAATGAGGCGCCGCCACCGGTTTCGCTGGAGCCCAGGGATTTAGGCTGATCGAAGCCCATCCAGGCGATGCCCACGAGCTTGGGGGTGAACCCGGCAAACCAGGCATCGTGCGAGTCGTTCGTGGTGCCGGTTTTGCCGGCGATGTCGTTGCGTTTGAGCTCGCGGCTGGCGCGGGCACCGGTACCCTGGGTGGCAACCCCGCGCATGAGGTCGTTCATAATGTAGGCAACCCGGGCGTCGATGACACGCGCCGAGGCATCACCGGCCACAACAGGCTTGGCGCGCATGATGGTCTTGCCTTCGCTGTCGGTAACATGACTGATCAGATAAGGGGGCACCCGGTAGCCGCCATTGGCGAAGACGGCATAGGCGCCGGCCAGCTGCAGGGGGGTGACACTGCCCGCCCCCAGCGCCAGTGGCAAGACGGGCGGCTGCCGCTCTTTGTCGAAGCCGAAGCGGGTGATGTACTCCTGAACGTACTGCGGCCCGACCGCCTGCATGATACGAATGGACACCATATTCTTGGATTTGTACAACGCCTGACGCATTGTGAGCATGGGTTCGTATTTGCCGCCGTAGTTTTTGGGGGACCACGGCTTGGACCCGGTTTGTTCGGCAGTGAGGTGGAAGGGCTCGTCAGAGATTTGTGTGGCCGGTGCCAGGCCTTTTTCTAGCGACGCCGCATAAATAAAAGGCTTGAATGACGAACCTGGTTGGCGCCACGCCTGGGTGACGCGGTTGAACTTGCCTTCTTCGAAATCGAAGCCACCCACCAGCGCCTTCACGGCCCCGTCTTCGGGGCGCAACGCCACAAACGCCGCCTGGACAGCGGGCATATTGATGACTTCCCATTGCCCGCCATTCTGGTGCACATACACGACGGATCCGCGCGAAATGCGGACGTCGGGTTGTGCATTCTTGACCAACCCGCGCATGACAATCTTCAGGGCATTCTTGTCGGTCACTTCGATGATTTCGTTGGACGAGCGGGCCACAACGATTTTCGAGGGGTTTGCCTCGAGGACGACGCCGGTGAGCAGGTCGTCGTTGTCGGGGTATTTGTCCTGAAGGCCGTCGAGCAGTTCGTCGAATTGCTGGGGATTGTTTTCAATGCCTTGGGGCAAGGCGATGGTTTCCATCGGGCCGGGGTAGCGTGCCCGGCGGGTGTAGTCCAGAATGCCTTCGCGAACCGCCTGGTAGGCGGCTTCCTGATCTTGCGAGTTGACCGTGGTGTGCACGTTGAAACCGCGGGAATAGATGTCGTCCTGGTAAACGCTGTACAGCAGCTGGCGGGCCAGTTCGGCAACGTAGTCGCCGTGAACGGCATAGCCGCCGGCGGGGGTGCCCGGTGCCGACTTCAGCACGATAGGCTGGTCTTTGGCCTGCGTGTATTCGGCCTCGGTCAGGTAGCCCAGGTCTTTCATGCGCCCCAGTACATAAAGTTGACGGGTGCGCGCCCGTTCAAAATTGGCAATGGGGTTGAAGCGGGAGGGAGCCTTGGGAATACCGGCGAGCATGGCGGCTTCCGCCGTGGTGACTTCCCCCAGCGGCTTGCCGAAATAAGTGCGCGATGCCGCCGCAAACCCGTAAGCGCGATGGCCCAGATAGATCTGGTTCATGTACAGATCGAGGATCTGGTCTTTTGTGAGGGTGGCTTCTATTTTGAAGGTGAGCAGCAGTTCATAGAATTTGCGCGTGTAGGTCTTTTCCGACGAAAGGTAGAAATTGCGCGCCACCTGCATGGTGATGGTGCTGGCACCCTGCGATTTGGACATTTGCGTCACGTTGGCGATGACCGCGCGAATCACTCCGGTCCAGTCAATACCCCCATGCTGGTAAAAACGGTCGTCTTCGGCTGCTAGAATGGCCGATTTCATGACATCGGGAATTTCGTGAAAGCGCAACACGTTGCGACGTTCTTCGCCGAACTCGCCGATCAGCACGTTGTCTGCGGTGTAGATACGCAGCGGTACCCGTGGCCGGTAGTCGATCATGGCCGAAAGATCGGGTAAATTGGGCCATGCCAGCGCCAGTGCCAGTGATCCGAGCAGGGCGCCACAAAGCCCCAGACCGGCAAAAAATACAACGGTCTTGAGGATAAGCCGGCTGAACCAGGAGCTGGATGGGCCGGTGTCTTGCGAAGAGGAATTTTCAGCGGAGCTCATTAGGGGCGATTTTAAGCTATCCGGGCCAGTTCCCCGAGGGGAGGTGCGTACGGGATGTAACTATGTAATGCGACGTATAGTAAGGCAGTACCGGATTGTAAGTGGGATAATACACAAATGAATGACTCGTTACCCTCGGAGCTTGATCCGCCGGCGGATCAAGTGACCGACGCCAACCCCATCGTCACGCTACCGTACAACCGTCCGGTTTTTCTGGTGGGCATGATGGGTGCCGGAAAAACGACCCTGGGTCGTCATCTTGCACGTGCGCTGGGCCGTGAGTTCGTTGACCTGGATCACGAGCTTGAGGCACGTTGCGGCGTGCGCGTTGCTTTGATCTTTGACATTGAAGGCGAGGAAGGGTTCCGGCGGCGCGAAACGGCGGCACTGGACGACTGCTCCCAACGAGAAGATATTGTACTGGCAACGGGGGGCGGTGCGGTGCTGGCTCCCGAAAACCGGCAAATGCTCCAGGAGCGTGGCGTGGTCGTATACCTGAAAGCCTCCGCCGACGAGCTATACCGCCGTGTCGCCCGCGACCGGAACCGGCCCTTGCTTCAAACGGCCGATCCGCGCGAGCGTATCCGCACGCTGCTGCAACAGCGTGCACCACTTTACGAAAGCGTGGCCGATTTCACCTTTGAAACGGGAACCATGTCCATTCCCCAGGCAATACGCGCACTGGTTGCCATGTTGCAAAAACACGAGGTTCACTCATGACCACAGTTCAGGTCGATACCCCCGGCGGATGCTACCCCATCCATATTGGCGCGGGCCGTCTGGCCGGGCTCGGGCAAACCGTGCCTGCCGATGCCACCGTCATCGCCCTTATCACCAACCCCACCGTCGCCTCTCATTACGGCCAAAGGGTGCAGTCCGCTCTGGAGCAAACCGGAAAGCCGGTTATTCGCATCGAGTTGCCCGATGGCGAACAATACAAAAACTGGCAGACACTGAACCAGGTTTTCGACGGCCTGCTGGGTGCCCGGCTGGATCGCAAGGCGGTTCTGGTGGCGCTGGGCGGCGGGGTCATCGGCGATATGGTCGGTTTTGCGGCAGCGTGCTACATGCGCGGCATACGCTTCATCCAGGTGCCCACCACGCTACTGGCGCAGGTCGATTCCTCGGTCGGCGGGAAAACCGCCATCAATCACCCCTTGGGCAAGAACATGATCGGGGCGTTCCACCAGCCCGTTGCCGTCGATATCGACACCACGGTGCTGGCCACCCTGCCGGCGCGTGAAATCTCGGCCGGGCTGGCAGAGGTCATTAAATATGGTCTTATCATCGATGCGCCTTTTTTCGACTGGTGCGAAGCCAATGTCGGGAAGTTGCGGGCGCTTGATCCGCAGGCCATGGCGTACGCCATTCAGCGTTCGTGCGAACTGAAGGCGCAGGTGGTGTCGGCCGACGAGCGCGAGTCGGGCTTGCGTGCCATTCTGAACTTCGGGCACACCTTTGGCCACGCCATCGAGGCCGGGCTGGGCTATGGTGAATGGCTGCATGGCGAAGCGGTTGGCTGCGGCATGGTGCTGGCGGCAGAGTTGTCGGCTCGTGTGCATGGGCTGCCTGCCGACGTCGTGCAGCGGGTACGTCGGTTGGTGCAGGCCATAGGCTGTCCGGTCAACCCGCCCGACCTGGGGCGCGGGCGCTGGAAGGATCTGATGCAGGGTGACAAAAAGGCCGAAGGGGGGCGCATGCGTTTTGTGGTGCTCACACAGCTGGGCCGGGCGCAATCCCAACAGGTCCCCGACGACGCCCTGGACGAGGTGCTGGCGTTCACTGAACGTTCCGGCATTGTTTAGCCGGGAAGGTGGTGGCGAGTGAATCTTGCTCCATACGCCTGTCACCCCGAGCGGTCGCGCGGTCGTCGCCATAGCGAGCCGCCTCCGGTGGGCCGCAGCGCCTTCCAGCGCGACCGTGATCGCATTGTGCACAGCCGCGCGTTTCGTCTTCTGGAATACAAAACCCAGGTATTCATCAACCACGAGGGTGATTTGTTTCGCACCCGGTTGACGCACAGTCTGGAAGTAGCCCAGATTGCACGGTCGCTGGCCCGTAATCTGGGCCTGAACGAAGACCTGACCGAGGCCATCGCGCTGGCGCACGATCTGGGGCACACGCCGTTCGGGCACGCCGGGCAAGATGAACTGAACGCCTGTATGCGCGAATTTGTGCCCGAGGCCGGCGGGTTTGAGCACAACCTGCAAAGCCTGCGGGTGGTTGACGAGCTGGAAGAGCGTTATGCCCAGTTCAATGGCCTGAATCTTTGCTTTGAAACGCGTGAGGGCATCCTGAAACATTGTTCGGCCCGCCATGCGCGCCTGCTAGGCGATGTGGGAGAGCGGTTTTTGAATCGCACCCGTCCCGCGCTCGAAGCCCAATTAACCAATCTGGCCGATGAGATCGCCTATAACAACCACGATATCGATGACGGCCTGCGCTCCGGCCTGATCACCCTGGAGCAACTGCAGGTGCTGGAAATATTTGCCACGCATTATGCACAAGTGAAGCAGCAGTATCCGCGTGTCGAGTCGCGACGCCTGGTGTCGGAAATTATTCGCGCCATGATCAACACACTGGTGGTGGATCTGACCGAAACCACCCGGGAAAACCTGCGCGTCCATCAGCCCGGCAGTGCCGATGACGTCCGGCAGGCGCCCCCGTTGGCGGCATTCTCGCCGTCGATGCGCCGGCAGGCCGATGCGCTCAAGTCATTTCTTCTGGAAAACCTGTATCGCCATTACCGCGTCATGCGCATGACCTCGAAGGCGCGCCGCATTGTGCGCGAGTTGTTTACGGCCTTTCTGGAAGAGCCGTGGCTGTTGTCCGACGATTACCGGCGCGACGACCGCGTGGCCCAGGCCCGGGCCATTGCCGACTATATCGCGGGCATGACGGATCGCTACGCCATTCGAGAGCACGACCAGCTGTTCCGCATGGGTGGCTGACCCTTACACCCCTAGGCGTCGCGTTTCAGCAGGGCGGCCAGATAACGGCCTGTATGGCTTTCCGGATGGGCTGCAATGGTTTCGGGCGGGCCCTCGGCCACGATGCGGCCGCCGCCGCTGCCCCCTTCGGGGCCCATGTCGATCAGCCAGTCGGCCGTCTTGATGACATCCAGGTTATGCTCGATAACGACCACGGTGTTTCCGCCGTCGACCAGCTTTTGCAGTACGTCGAGCAGCAGCGCAATGTCCTGGAAATGCAGCCCGGTGGTGGGCTCATCCAGTATGTAAAGTGTACGGCCGGTGCTGCGCCGCGACAGCTCAAGCGATAGCTTCACCCGCTGCGCCTCGCCGCCCGACAATGTGGTGGCGCTTTGTCCCAGCCGCAAGTACGACAGGCCTACATCCATGAGCGTATGCAGTTTGCGCGCCACACTGGGTACGGCGTCGAAATAGCCCAGGGCCTGTTCCACGGTCAATTCCAGCACTTCGCTGATGTTGCGCCCGCGATAGCGAATATCCAGCGTTTCCCGGTTATAGCGCAATCCGTGGCACACATCGCAGGGGACATACATATCGGGCAGAAAGTGCATTTCCACCTTGACCACCCCGTCGCCCTGGCACGCCTCGCAACGCCCGCCTTTGACATTGAAGGAAAAGCGGCCGGGATCGTAACCGCGCACCTTGGCTTCGGGAACGCCGGCGAACAGTTCACGGATCGGAGTGAACATGCCGGTATAGGTTGCAGGGTTGCTGCGCGGCGTGCGGCCGATGGGGCTCTGATCAACGCTGATGATCTTGTCGAAATTCGATAAGCCCTCAATGGTCTCGAACGGGGCGGGCTCGGTTTGCGCGCGGTGCAGCTGGGCTGCAACGGCGGTGGCCAGCGTATCGTTGATCAGTGTCGATTTGCCCGACCCCGATACCCCTGTAATGCAAATGAAGCGGCCGGCAGGCAATGACAAATCAACGTTCTTCAGGTTGTTGCCCCGGCACCCTTTCAGCGCAAGCCGCGGTACGTCGGTGTTTACGGGGCGACGCCCGGGAATGCCGATGCGCCGCTCGCCCTTCAGGTAAAGGCCGGTCAGGGACGCCGGGTTGGCGGCCAGCTCGTCGGGGGTGCCGCTGGCAACGATCTGCCCGCCATGCTCACCTGCGCCCGGCCCCATGTCCAGCACGAAATCGGCCGCCCGTATCATGTCTTCGTCGTGCTCGACCACGATGACGCTGTTGCCCAGATCGCGCAGGTGGTGCAGCGTGGCGATCAGGCGATCATTGTCGCGCTGGTGCAGGCCGATCGACGGCTCGTCCAGTACATACATGACGCCGGTGAGCCCCGAGCCGATCTGGCTGGCAAGGCGTATGCGTTGCGCCTCGCCACCCGAAATAGTGTCGGCGCTGCGATCCAGCGACAAGTAGTTCAAGCCGACATTGTTCAGAAACCGCAGCCGTGCCTGGATCTCCCGGACGATACGGTCGGCGATCTCTTTTTTGGCGCCGGTCAGTTCCAGCTGCTCGAACCATGTCAGGCAGTCCGCCAGGGACAAGCCCTCGACCTCATAAATTGCCTTGCCACGGCGCTCCGCCGGGCCGGGCTCATTGCCGATCAGAACGTGGCGCGCTTCGGCCCGCAACCGCGAGCCACCGCAGTCCGGACAGGCCTTGGTGTGGCGAAGCTTGCCCAGCTCCTCGCGTACGGCGCTGGAGTCGGTTTCCCGCCAGCGGCGCTCCAGATTGGGAATGATGCCTTCAAACGCGTGGGTTTTGACGGTGGTGCGGCCTTTCTCGTTAATGTAAAGAAACGAAATTTCCTCGTCGCCCGACCCGAACAGCACGCGTTGCTGTATGTCGGTCGGCAGTGTCTCGAAGGGGGTGTCAATGTCGAAGTGGTAATGGGCCGCCAGGCTGACAAGCAAGGTATGGGTGAACGCGTTGCGCCGGTCCCAGCCGTGTATGGCGCCGCTGGCCAGGCTAAGTTCAGGGAACGCCACGACGCGTTTGGGATCGAAATAATCCACATGGCCCAGACCGTCGCAACGGGGGCAGGCTCCTACCGGGTTGTTGAAACTGAACAGGCGGGGTTCCAGCTCGGTAAGGCTGTGCTGGCACACCGGGCAGGCATAATGGCTGGAAAAGGCGTGTTCATGGCCGCTGTCGATATCCAGGGCGAGCATGCGTCCCTGCGAAAGATTCAAGGCGGTTTCTATGCTCTCGGCCAACCGTTGCTGGCTGTCCGGGCGCACGCGCAGCCGGTCGATCACGACATCAATGTCGTGCTTCTCCGATTTTTTCAGCGGAGCCAGATCGTCGATGGCCACCATCTGGCCGTCTACGCGCAGGCGCACGAAGCCCTGGGCCTGAAGCCCGGCACAGTCGTCTTCAAAGCTGCCTTTGCGCGCTCGCGCCAGCGGCGCCAGAATGGCCAGGCGGGTGTCCGGCGTCCAGCCCAGAATGTTGTCAACCATCTGGCTGACGCTCTGGGCCTGCAGGGGCAAGCCGTGTTCCGGGCAAAAGGGCGTGCCAACCCGCGCGTACAGCAAACGCAGGTAGTCGTGGATTTCGGTAATGGTGCCCACAGTGGAGCGGGGGTTGTGGCCGGCCGATTTCTGCTCGATGGAAATGGCCGGCGACAGCCCTTCGATCAGATCAACATCGGGTTTGTCCATAAGCTGCAGGAACTGGCGCGCATAGGCGGACAGGCTTTCCACATAACGTCGTTGGCCCTCGGCATAGAGCGTATCGAAAGCCAGCGATGACTTACCCGATCCCGACAGCCCGGTCACCACCACCAGTTTGTGGCGTGGCAGGTCAATCGACACGTTTTTAAGGTTGTGCGTGCGGGCACCCCGGATCCGTATTGCTTCCATCGTGTTTTGCGTCCAAGCCTGTCAAACAGTTAACTTGTTACTATAACGCGCTGACTGTTTGGGTGTTGTTATTGCCTGTCGCCCCATTCTGGCGGGCGGCCTATTCTTTTTTTCGTATTTATGAGCGTTTCCACGCACACCCCCTCTTCGAATCGATCTGTTCGGCTCAAGCTGACCCCTTCCGAGCGTAAAGCCAGCATGGCCCTGGCGCTGCTGTTTGCTTCACGCATGCTGGGGCTGTTCCTGCTTACACCGGTATTTACGGTGGCGGCGCAGTCGCTCGTCGGCGGCGACGATGCCCTGCGGGTGGGGCTGGCCCTGGGGGCGTATGGCCTGACCCAGGCGGTATTTCAGATACCACTGGGCATGGCGTCTGACCGTTTCGGCCGACGCCCGGTGATTCTGTTCGGCATGGCTCTGTTCATTCTTGGCGGTGTGGTGTGCGCCCTGGCCGGTTCGGTTGACGGGGTTACCGTGGGCCGGGTCATACAGGGTGTGGGGGCTGTGTCCGCCGCCATCACGGCCTGGGTGGCCGATGCGACCCGGCCCGAAGTCCGTACCCGGGCCATGGCCATGGTGGGAGGGTCAATCGGCCTGTCGTTTGCCGCGTCACTGGTGTTGTCACCCGTGCTGGTGGGCGAATTCGGGTTGTCCGGCCTGTTCTGGGCCATCAGCTTGCTGGGTTTCGTGTGTTTGCTGATTGCCGCTTTCGTGGTGCCCGTAGTGCCCATGGCGCAGGTGGTCATGTCGGCGGCACGGCCTCGCGACGTTTTGCGCCATGCCGGCCTGTTAAAGCTGAATTTCGGCGTGTTCTGCCTGCATTTCATCCTGATGTCGCTGTTTATCGTGGCGCCCCGCCTGCTTGCCGGGCTGGGTGGCTACGAAACCGCAACGCTGTGGCAGGTGTATTTGCCGGTTATTTTGCTATCGTTTGTTTTCATGGTGCCGGTCGTGTTTTATACGGAAACGCGGCGGGTCCACCAGCGCGCCCTGTGGTTCAGTGTTGTGGGCCTGGCGTTGATGCTGGCCGCCATGCCGTGGGCACGCAGTGGCTTTTACCCGTTTGTGGCGGCGCTCACAGGCTTTTTTGTGGCGTTCAACGTGCTCGAGGCATTGCAGCCGTCGCTGGTGTCGCGCGAGGCCCCGCCCGAGTACAAAGGTCTGGCACTCGGCTTTTACAATACGTCGCAATCGCTGGGCGTATTTATGGGCGGCGCGCTGGGTGGTGCCCTGGTGGCCAGGCTGGGTGCCGATGCCGTGTTTTTCATGTGCGCCGGTGTTGCGGCGCTGTGGGCGGTGGCCGCCCGGCCGTCGCGCAGTGCAGCGGCGGCGTAAGTGATCTTTTCCTCCAATCGTAGTGCTACCTGATACGGTAGCCAAGGGGCTTGCCCATCCCGCATAATGGGCTTGTCTGAACCAAAAATCTGAAGGTGTACCTATGGCCTCTGTAAATAAAGTCATTCTTGTCGGCAACCTGGGGCGCGACCCCGAAGTGCGTTACAGCCCCGATGGCGCTGCCATTTGTAACGTGTCCATTGCCACCACATCGGTATGGAAAGATAAAGCCAGCGGCGAGCGCCGTGAAGAAACCGAATGGCACCGCGTGGTGTTTTACAACCGTCTGGCGGAAATTGCCGGCGAGTACCTGAAAAAAGGCCGCTCCGTGTACGTGGAAGGGCGCCTGAAAACCCGCAAGTGGCAAGACAAGGAAACCGGCCAAGATCGCTACAGCACTGATATTGTGGCGGATCAAATGCAAATGCTGGGCGGTCGTGACGGCGATGGCGGTAGCGGTGGCGGCGATTACAGCCAGTCGGCGCCCGCCCCGCGCGCCACCCGGCCGTCCGAGCCTCGCCCTGCCGCCCCGGCAGCCCCGGCCAGCAGCAATCTGGCCGACATGGACGACGATATTCCGTTCTAACCCAGGGTGGCGGTTACGCCACCGACCCTGGAATCCGGGCCTGGATCAGTGCTGCCGCGTTGAGTAAAACGGGCAGCACTTTTGTTTCCAGATCCTGGCGTGTGCGGTTGCCCCTGTCTGCCGATGGTGTGCAACGCGTCGTTGTGCAAGGGCGCTATGGCCATTTGTCGCCCTTGCTTGAGCCCGCGTTGTGGTTGCCTCGCGTACGCGCTTTCCTTGACCAGGAAGCACCGGTGCCGTAGTTATCGGTATACTGAACGGCGGGCGGCTGCGCGTGCAGTTGCCGTGTTCATTGTTGCCGTTTCCAGAACGGCACGTTCAGGAATAATCGAGTAAGCACAATGGCGAGAGAAGCACAGGCCAGTGCACGTGGTAAGCCCCATGCGGGCCCGGCGGCATCGGAAAATTCGGCAAAGACGCAAGCGAGCCAAACCTTGATGCGAGGGCTGGACATCATGGAAGCCGTGGCCGAGGGCCTGGTGGACATTGCCGATATTGCCGCCAGAACCGGCATGACCTACAGCACAACCCATCGAATACTATCTGCACTGCAGAAACGGCATTATCTGGCCAGGGATCCGCACCACGGCTACCGTCTGGGCCGTAAAGTGCTGGAGCTGGGCTACCGGGCGTATTCCCAGATCGATCTGACCCGACTGGCGAATCCCGTCTTGCGCCGGCTGGCGCGCGAAACGCTGGATACCGTGCATCTGGGTTATGCCGAGTCGGATCTGGTCATTTACCTGGATAAAATTGCCAACCAGCGCGCGGTTGAAATCAGTTCGCGCATTGGCGGCAGCAAGCCGCTGATCACCACCGGCATTGGCAAGGCCTTGCTGCTCGACCGTTCGGAACAGGAATGGACACAGGTCTATGAGCGCGGCGCGCATTTGCTGCGCGAACCGATCAGCTGCGAACAGTGGCTGAGCATAATGCGCAACTATGCCAAGGCGGGCTATTCCTACGACCTGGGTGAAGACGAACAATCCATTCGCTGCGTGGCGGCGCCGTTGCGTGACAGCAGCCAGCGCATTGTGGCGGCGATCAGTGTGTCCAGTACGCAGGAATATATGGACGAGGCCCGTATGCAGGCCCTGGTGCCCAAAGTGCTCGACGCGGCGCGGCAAATCAGCGCGGAGCTGGGTGACCACGCCTCCTGACGGCACCTTCCGCCGGAACTTCCGGCGGAACAATCGCTAAAGAATTTTCCCCGGATTCATGATGTTGCGCGGATCGAGTGCGCCTTTCATGGTCCGGATCAGGGCACGCTCGGCCTCGCTGCGGCTGTAGTGCAGGTAAGGCTTCTTGTGCAGGCCGATGCCGTGCTCCGCAGACACGGAGCCCCCCAGTGATTGGGTGAGTTCGTAGAAAGCGGTTTCAATGGCGTGTTCGGTTTTCCGGCCGTCATCCGGTAGCGGGCCTACCACGATATGCACGTTACCGTCGCCGACATGGCCGAAATACATGGACCGAACGCCCGGGAAACCGGTGGCCATGATTCTACGCAAACCCTCGACGGCGGTACCGATTCGCGAAATGGGGAATGACACGTCGAAGTTGATCGTGGGGGCGTAGGACGACAGCATTTCGGCGATCGAGTCACGCAAGGCCCAGAAGTCTTCCGCTTCGGCGTGCGACTGGGCAATGGCGGCGTCCAGCGCCCAACCCGCGTCCAGGGCATGTTCCAGCACCTGCTCAAAGGCTTCGGCATGTGCGGCCGGGGCCATGCTTTGCAGGTCGATCAGTACGTAAAGCGGATGGCCGGCGGGCAGAGGCGCCCGGGCGCCCCCTACCGTCGTGGCCGAGGTGTAGTAGTCGTCCCACATGACTTCAAAGGCACTGACCAGGCCATTCAACTGTTGCTGGGCATGGCGCAACAACTGAATGGCGGCGTCAAAGCTTGAAACCGCGACCAGCGCCGTATTGGCTCCTGAAATACCGGGGTGCAAACGCATGACGGCTCGTGTAATGATTCCCAAAGTGCCTTCCGTGCCGATGAACAAGCCTTTCAGGTCGGGGCCGGCGTTGTTCTTGACCATTTTATTGAGCATGGACAGCACGGTGCCGTCCGGCAAGACGACTTCAAGCCCCAGCACCAGATCACGCGCCATGCCGTAACGTATGACGCGGTTGCCGCCGGCATTGGTGGCCAGGTTGCCGCCGATCTGGCAGGAGCCGCGCGCGCCCAGATCCAGCGCGAAAAAGAAACCCGCGTCGCGCACGGCTTCTTGTACGGCTTGCAGCGGTGTTCCCGCTTTGACAGTCACGGTGGCCGATGCCGCGTCGATCTCTTCGATGCCGTTCATGCGTTCCAGTGACACGACCACGGCGCCTTCACTGGGCACGGCGCCACCGGCCAGGCCGGTCAGGCCGCCTTGGGGAACCACCGGGCAGTGGTGTTCATAGCAAACGGCCATCACTTTCGAAACATCCTGGGTGCTGAGCGGACGCACGACGGCCAGCGGCCGCGCACCGCGTTCCCCGCTCCAGTCTGCCAGATACTTGTCGCTGATCTGTTCACCGGCAAGCACGGCATCTTGTCCGGCAGCTGCCTGCAGGGCGGCAACAAGTGTGGCGGGGTTGACGCGGTCGGCGGCCGCCTGGGCGCAAGGGGTGGGCGTGATGGCCATGAGTCAGTCCTTTTTCTCATATATTGAGAAGTAAATTCAATAGTTGAAAATAAATGACTGCCATTTTACAATCGCCCGATTACTTGTCGAAATCGACGCGTACGTGGGCAGTCCCGTCTGCATTATCGCCGGGCCGGCCGCACTCTTTTCTGCGCCTTGTCAGGCCCAAATAAACATCGGAGATACCTCATGTTCTTCACCCGTTCTTCACGGTTCGTGCGCACGGCGGCTGTTGCGCTCGGCGTGTGTGCTTTTTCCCTGACTGTTGCCGCTCCGGCAACGGCCGCCGAGAAAGTCGTTCTGAAAGCCGGCCACGCGGCTTCTCCGTCCAATACCGGCCACAAGGCTTTTGAATTCCTGGGCAAAGAGCTGGCGGAAAAAACGAATGGCCGCGTCACCATTGAAATTTTCCCGAACTCCCAGCTAGGCAGCGAGCGCGAGCTGGTGGAAAGCATCCAGTTGGGCAACGTTGACATGACATTTGTGTCGTCGGCCGTGCTGGGTGCATTCAACAAGCAATTCTTTGCGCTCGATATTCCCTTTCTGTTTAAAGACCGGGCCAGCGTGTACCGCGTGCTCGATGGCAAAATCGGTCAGGACCTGCTGGCCAGCCTGGACAAAGTGGGCATCAAAGGCCTGGGTTACTGGGAAAACGGTTTCCGTCAGTTAACCAACAGCAAGAAAGTGATCCGTTCGCCGAAAGACCTGGAAGGCATGAAAATGCGCACCATGGAGAACGAAGTGCATATTGCCGCCTGGAAAGAAGAGGGTGCCAACCCTGCGCCGCTGGCATTCGGCGAGCTTTTCACGGCTTTGCAGCAAGGCACGTTCGATGCCCAGGAAGGCCCGATCAACCTGTTTTACGACATGAAGTTCTTTGAAGTACAGAAGTTCATTACCAAGACAAACCACGTATATTCGCCGTGGCCTGTGTTGATCAACCCCGATGTGTTCAATCGTTTAAGCCCTGAAGACCAGAAAATTCTGGTAGCGGCCGTAGAAAAGACCACGCAATACCAGCGCAAGCTGGCCCAAGAGGCCGATCAGAAGGCGGCCGCTGCCATGACGGACGTAACCATCACCGAGCTTACCCCACAAGAGCACGCGGCCTTTGCCGAGCGCATGGCCCCCGTGCAGGCTATGGTGAAAAAGCGTGTTGGCGCCGATATCGTTGACGCCATTATCGCGGAAGTCAATAAATAATCTGGCCACGTCAGGGTGCGCGGGTGCAAAGCCCGTTGCACCCGGCCTTGCGGAGCGCCGCTGTCACCGCTCCGGCATTTCCGGCATCTTTCATTTCCCTGTTATCGCGTTGTTTTCGGCGGGTTCCGTGTAAACACAGTCAGCGGCTGGCAAAGCGCGTACGTGCGGACACTGCCTTGATCCGTGGAGGCAGCATTCTATGTTGAAATTTCTGGACGAACACCTGGAAGAAATTCTTCTGGTGTTTCTTCTCTCTCTCATGTCGGTGCTCATTGGCGCCCAGGTGTTCATGCGCTATGTCATGAACAACTCCCTGGCGTGGTCCGAAGAGCTCGCGCGCTTTGCGTTCATTTGGGCGACTTATATCGGCTTGGCGTGTGCGGTCAAGCGCAACGCCAACATTTGCGTCGAGGCCGTCGTCAACAAACTGGCGCCGGTATGGCGCCGCTATGCCGCCATTCTTGCGCACGTGCTGTTCATTGTCTTCGCCGTGCTGGTGGTCAAAGAGGGCTACGCCCTGACCGCCAAGATTTTCAAGTTCGGCCAGCAGTCATCGGCCTTAAGCCTGCCCATGGGCTGGGTGTACATGGCCCCGGTGGTTGGTTTCGGGCTGGTGATACTGCGACTTCTGCAACGTATCGCCGCTGAAATTCGCGCCTTGCGCACAGGGGGAACACAATGATCTCACTGTTATTGTTTGGTTCCTTCGTACTGCTGCTGGTGCTTAGTGTGCCGGTTGCCATATCCCTTGGCCTGGCGTCGTCCATTGCGCTGTTCTACAGCGGCAAGGTCAGCAGCTCTTACATTGCGCAAGGCCTGGTCACGGCCATCGATTCGTTTCCCCTGATGGCCGTTCCTTTTTTCATTCTCGCCGGCGATCTGATGGGGGCGGGTGGATTGTCCCGTCGGTTGCTGTCAGTTGCGAATGTGCTCTTCGGCCGTTACACCGGCGGATTGGCCATTATTGCGGTGGTCACCTGTCTTTTCTTTGCCGCCATATCCGGATCGGGGCCGGCGACAGTGGCTGCCATTGGCGGCTTGCTGTTGCCTGCCATGGCCAAAGCGGGCTACGACAAGGGCTACTCGGTAGGACTGTTGGCTTCGGCCGGAAGCATCGGCATCATTATTCCGCCCAGCATTCCCATGATCATTTACGCGGTGACGGCCAATGTGTCGATTACTCAAGTGTTTCTGGCCGGTGCCTTGCCCGGTTTGCTGATTGGTGTGGGCCTGATGCTGGTGGCCTACGTGAAAGCGCGTAAAGCCGGTTATCGGGGTAACGAGCAGCGATTCTCTCGCCGCGAGATATTGGCGACCGTGTGGGATGCCAAGTGGGCGTTGCTGGTGCCTGTCATTATTCTGGGCGGTATCTATGGCGGTGTGTTTACTCCCACCGAGGCGGCGGCCGTGGGTGTCATATACGGGTTCCTGGTCGGCGTCGTGATTCACCGCGAGCTGAAGCTGAAAGACCTGTACAAGGTGATTGCCGGATCGGCACTGACTTCGGCAACGGTGATCGTCATCGTGGGCACCGCCACCGTGTTCGGGCGCATGCTGGCTATTGAGCGGATTCCGTTCATGATTGCCGAGCACATCGTGCAGCTTACCGACAGCCCGGTGCTTATTCTGATGCTGATCAACCTGCTCCTGCTGTTCGTGGGCATGTTCATGGAGACACTGGCGGCCATCATCATTCTGGTACCCATTTTGCTGCCAGTGGTCACGGCGGTCGGGATCGACCCCATTCACTTTGGCATTGTCATTATCGTGAACCTGGCCATTGGCATGGTTACGCCGCCGGTGGGTGTGAACCTGTTCGTGGGCTCCCGGGTGGGTCAGGTGTCGCTGGAGAAAGCCTCGGCGGGCGCCATACCTTTCATTGTCGCCATGCTGGCGATTCTGTTGCTCATTACCTATGTGCCGTGGTTTTCGCTGGCACCGCTGGAACTTATTACCAAGTAACCCATTTTTTATTAGCTGGAGAAAGCGATGGCTAAGAAACTGCGAGCTGCAATTATCGGGCCGGGCAATATCGGAACCGACCTGTTGGCGAAATTGATGCGTAGCCCGGTAATCGAGCCGGTATGGATGGTCGGCGTCGATCCCGATTCCGATGGTTTGAAACGCGCCACCGAACTCGGTTTGAAAACCACCTCCGACGGCGTGGATGGCTTGGTGCCGTATGTAAAAGAAGACAATATCCAGATCGCCTTCGATGCAACCAGCGCGTACGTGCACCAGCAAAATTCCGACAAGCTGACCGCCCTGGGCGTGTTGATGATCGACCTGACCCCGGCCGCCATCGGCCCCTACTGCGTGCCGCCGGTGAACCTGCAGGAACACGTGGGGCGTGGTGAGACGAACGTGAATATGGTTACTTGCGGTGGTCAGGCCACCATTCCCATGGTGTACGCCGTGTCGAGGGTACAGCCGGTCAGCTACGCTGAAATCGTGGCAACCGTGTCGTCCCGTTCGGCCGGGCCGGGCACCCGCAAGAATATCGACGAGTTCACCCGTACCACGGCCGGTGCGGTGGAAAAGGTGGGCGGTGCCAAACAGGGCAAAGCCATCATCATCCTGAATCCGGCCGAGCCGCCGCTGATCATGCGCGACACCGTGCATTGCCTTACGGAAGGCGAGCCCGACCAGGCCGGAATTACCGAGTCCATACACGCCATGATTGCCGAGGTGCAAAAGTATGTGCCGGGTTATCGCCTGGTGAACGGGCCGGTGTTCGACGGCAATCGTGTGTCCGTGTATCTGGAAGTGGAAGGCCTGGGCGATTATCTGCCGAAGTATTCCGGAAATCTTGACATCATGACGGCGGCGGCCGCACGCACGGCCGAAATGTTTGCCGAGCAAATGATCGCCGCTGAAGCAGCCTAAGCAAGGAGAACACAATGAGCTCAACGAAGAAAATTGTGCTGCACGACATGAGCCTGCGTGACGGCATGCACCCCAAGCGTCACCAGATCACGCTCGACCAGATGGTTTCCATTGCGCGTGGTCTTGACGAGGCCGGCATTCCCCTGATTGAAGTCACGCATGGCGACGGTCTGGGCGGCGCCTCGGTGAATTACGGCTTTCCCGCGCATTCCGACGAGGATTACCTGAAAGCGGTCGTTCCCCAGCTTAAACAGGCCAAAGTGTCGGCCTTGCTGCTGCCGGGTATCGGCACCGTGGATCACCTGCGCATGGCGCACGATCTGGGAGTGACCACCATTCGCGTGGCCACCCATTGCACCGAGGCCGATGTTTCCGAACAGCATATTACGCTGGGCCGCAAGCTGGGCATGGATACCGTGGGCTTCCTGATGATGAGCCACATGAACTCGCCCGAAGGCCTGGTAACACAGGCCAAGCTGATGGAAGGTTACGGCGCAAACTGCATTTACATCACGGATTCGGCGGGGCATCTGTTGCCCGGCACGGTGAAGGATCGCCTGCAGGCCGTGCGTGACGCATTGAACCCCGAGACGGAACTGGGTTTCCACGGCCACCACAATCTGGCGATGGGTGTGGCCAACAGTATTGCCGCTATCGAAGTGGGCGCAGATCGTATCGATGCCGCTGCCGCAGGCCTGGGCGCCGGCGCCGGCAATACGCCCATGGAAGTGCTGGTCGCCGTGCTGGATCTGATGGGCGTGGAAACCGGTGTCGACGTCTTCAAGATCCAGGATGTTGCCGAAGATCTGGTGGTTCCGATCATGGATTTCCCGATTCGCATCGATCGCGACTCCCTGACGCTGGGCTATGCCGGTGTATACGGTTCGTTCCTGCTGTTTGCCAAGCGTGCCGAGAAAAAATTCGGCATTCCCGCCCGCGAAATTCTGGTCGAGATGGGTCGCCGCGGGATGGTGGGCGGTCAGGAAGACATGATCGAAGATACCGCCTTGTCCTTGCTGCGGCAGAAACAGCAAGCGTAAAAAACGGCATCAAAATCTTTCAGGCGATTTCTGCACCTTGCAATTCCCGGTGGGTCACCGAATAATCGGCTTGGGTCCGCGTTCGCGGACACTTACCGGGAGATCGCAATGAATCGTTTGCAGGATACGGATTTTGACAGCCTTTTGCCGCCCCTGACGCTTACGCGCAGGGGCTTTATTGCAACATCCCTGGCGGGCGGGTTCGCGCTTGCGGCCGGCCCTGTTCAGGCATCGACGGTTATTTCCACACCGACCGACGGATTGACCGCCGGCGAAATCCAGTTGCCGACATCCGACGGCAACATTCCAGCCTATCGGGCGATGCCGGCCGGTAAAACCAATTTACCCGTCATTCTGGTGGTCCAGGAAATCTTCGGCGTTCACGAGTACATCAAAGATGTATGCCGGCGGCTGGCCAAGGCGGGGTATCTGGCCATCGCGCCCGAACTGTATGCGCGGCAGGGAGATCCCACCCGTTACACGGAAATCAGCAAGTTGATCAGCGAGCTCGTCAACACCGTGCCCGACGCCCAGGTAATGTCCGACCTCGATGCGGCCGTGGCGTGGGCAGGCAAGAACGGCGGCAAGGCCGATGCCGTGGGTATTACCGGTTTTTGCTGGGGCGGGCGCATAACCTGGCTGTACGCTGCACACAACCCGAACGTAAAAGCGGGCGTGGCGTGGTACGGCCGGCTGGTGGGCAATGCCGATACCCTGCGTCCGACCCACCCGGTCGATATTGCCGCCAAGCTGCATGGGCCGGTACTGGGTTTGTACGGGGGGCAGGACACCGGCATTCCGCTGGATACCGTAGACGCCATGAAAAAAGCGCTGGCGCAAGGTGATGCCGCCGCCAAGGCCTCGGAGTTCGTTATTTACCCCGATGCTCCGCATGCGTTTCATGCCGACTACCGGCCCAGTTATCGCGAGGAAGCAGCCCAAGACGGCTGGAAGCGTGCAGTCGCCTGGTTTGACAGCCACCTTCGCTAAAACACGCCATGGTCTGTGCGGAACCACCCGGTCAGGCTCCATCGGGTGCGTCCGCAGGCGGCAACCTCGTGGGGTACGAGATCGCTACGGAACAACACCAGGCGACCGAACGTGGGCAGCAGGCGCTGCAATGGCCGGCTGTCGTCGACGGGGTCGTAGATCACCAGCTCGCCGCCGTCCGCCGGCAGCCAGTGGGTGTTCAGGTACAGTACCAGCGAGATACGCCGGGCGGTCTGGTCGCGATGCTGGTCCCGGTGTTTGATGTAACCGCTGCCCGCCGGGTAGCGGGCAAAATGGAACTCGGCGTTATTCAGGCCCAGAAACAAGTCCTGATTCAACGTTTGCTGCAGCAAGGCGGCCCATTGGCGAAACCGCTGTATGGCAGGCCGCGTGTCGGTGCTTTTCAGCCAGTATATGGCATCACCGCGAATAGCATCGTTGCGTGTATGGTTCAGTCCGCGCCCGATGCCGGCGTCGTGAAAGACGCCCTGGTTCCAGAGCTGCCGGGCGTCGTCCAGCAGCCGGGTGCAGTCGGCCGACGGAAAAAGCGTGTCGGACCAGGCCCAGCCTTGGTCGGCCAGTTGATCCAGAAGAGTGGAAATAGGGGTGGGGGCCACGACACAACCCGTTAGAAAGGCTCGCTTGCGCGCGTGCCGCGATTATACGGGTTGGCACGGTGCGCACGACGTACAATACAGGCGTAAGCATTTTTTACTTGGGGTTCATGGTCATGACGTCCGGCGACTGGATTGTGGTGGGTATATTTGGCATTGGCGTGCTGTGTTCGCTTTCCTTGCTGGCCTGGTTGGTGCGTACCATCAAGCGCGACAAGCGTGCCGGGGACAAACCGCAGGGAATGCGGTAATCTAACCCGTTAATTTTTACCTTTGTTCTTTCGCGGACTTTTCAGAATCATGGACTTCCCAGCCATCCACACCACTTTTTCGCAGCGCGCTCAAAAACTCACCAGCTCCACCATCCGAGAGATTCTGAAAGTTACGGAACGCCCCGAGATCATTTCGTTTGCCGGTGGCTTGCCTTCACCGCAAGGGTTTCCCGTACAAGTCATCAACGATGCCTTCGACCGTGTTCTGGCATCGGCCGGAATGTCGGCATTGCAGTACGGCCCCACCGAAGGGTATGCGCCCCTGCGCGCCTGGGTGGCCGAAGACTTGAAGCGAACCGGTGCCGACGACGTATCGCCCGACGAAGTGCTTATTGTGTCGGGGTCGCAGCAGGCACTCGACATGCTGGGCAAACTGTTTATCGATCCCGGCAGCAAAGTGCTGGTCGAGGCACCAAGCTATCTGGGTGCGCTGCAGTCATTTTCCTTGTTTGAGCCCCAGTACGCGGCGGTGCCCACCGACAGCGGCGGGCTGATCCCCGAGAGCCTGACCCCTCAGCTTTGCGCCGACGCACGGTTCATCTATGCCTTGCCGAATTTTCAGAACCCCACCGGCCTGACGCTGAACTTGCAGCGCCGGCATGCACTGGTGGAGCGTTGTGCCGAAATGGGGCTGCCCATTGTGGAAGACGACCCCTACGGCGAGCTGCGCTACGAAGGTGAACCCCAGCCCAGCCTGTTGGGCCTGGGCCGTCAGGCTGGTGCAACCGTCATTCGTCTGGGATCCTTCTCGAAGGTGCTGGCTCCCGGCTTGCGGCTGGGCTACATTGTGGCGCCGCGCCCCATTATCGCCAAACTGGTTCAAATCAAGCAGGCTACCGATCTGCACACCGCCACACTGACCCAAATGGCAGTATACGAAACGGTAAAAAGCGGTTTTCTGGCCACCCATTTGCCCAAGGTGCGCGAGCTGTACAAGCAGCAGTGCGGCTTCATGCTGTCGGCCATGGACGACCATTTCCCCGCCACGGCGTCCTGGACGCGCCCCACCGGCGGCATGTTCATCTGGGTCACCTTGCCCGACTCGATCGACGGCACCGAGCTGCTGGCACGTGCCGTTGAACAACATGTTGCCTTTGTTCCCGGCGCGCCGTTCTATGCCGGTGTCGAGCCGAAGAAAAACACCTTGCGCCTCAGTTTCGTTACCGTGGCCGAAGACAAAATCCGGGAAGGTATCGCCATTTTGGGTCAACTGATCAAGGCCTCCTAGTGTTGTTGCCTGTCTCGAACGCTTTATGACGCTTCACCGCCCTGAAAAACCGGTTCACCAGAAAGTGGCGAAGTCGCTGCCCGAGCGCGAATCGGGCGTTCCCGACCTGGCCGACATGCGGCCCGACGACTGGGTAGAGCGCCGGCTGCCCCGGTCATGGGGGCCTTACGCGCGTTTATGCCGGCTCGACCGGCCGGTGGGAACCTGGCTTACCTTGTTGCCGTGTCTGGCCGCGCTGGTGCAGGCGGCCGATGGCTGGCCCGACATTTTCCGGGTGATCATTTTTTCGCTGGGTGCCCTGTTGATGCGCGGCGTGGGCTGCTGCTTCAACGATATTTTCGATCGCAATTTTGACAACCAGGTCGAGCGAACCCGGTTTCGCCCGCTCACCAGCGGTCAGCTAAGCTTAAAGAACGCCCTGTGGTTTGTATTTGCCCAACTGGTGGTGTGTGCATTGCTGTTGTTTGCCCTGAACCCCTATAGCCGGTGGCTGGCGGTGGCCCTGGTGCCAATTGTGATCGTTTACCCGTTGTGCAAGCGTTTTACCTACTGGCCGCAAGTGGTGCTGGGTATCGGATTTAACTGGGGCATGCTGATGGCATGGTCCGACACGCAAAATACGGTGCCTTTGCCCGCGATTGCCATGTGGGCCGGCGCCGTGTTGTGGCAGGTCGGCTATGACTCCATTTACGCGTATGTGGATGTACGCGACGACTTGAAGCTTGGTCTGCATTCGACTGCCATGCGCTTTGCCGACAAGGGCAAACAATGGATCAGCGGTTTTTATGTGGCGACAGTGGCGCTATGGCTTTACGCCGGCATCGGCATGGCCATGGACTGGCCCTACTACATTGTGCTGGCTGCCATTGCAGGCCATTTCATCTGGCAAATGCGTGTTTTCAGCCTGGCGCGCCCCGATCGGAATTTCATGCTGTTTCGCTCGAATATGACCGTAGGAATTTTGCTGCTGGCGGCGGCGCTGGCGGGCACCGTGGTATTGGGCGGCCGGTAAACATCTGGGTGCTTCCCCGTATGGCACCATCGCGCACACTGCATTACCATTAACAGGTTTGGTCGGCAGGTGCCTGGGCGTTGTCCAGGCACCTTGCCCAACATTATTGCCTCGGAGACAGTCATCATGGTGGATTCCACCGCGCAGGAAGTTCAGCTGGAGTTCGACTACGTTATTGTCGGTGCGGGGTCGGCGGGCTGCCTGCTGGCGAATCGCTTGTCGGCTGATCCGGCCAACCGTGTGCTTCTGCTGGAAGCGGGCGGCCGCGACACCTGGCGCTGGATCCACATTCCGGTGGGGTATCTGTACTGCATTGGCAATCCGCGCACTGACTGGTGCTATTCCACCGAGCCCGATCCGGGGTTGAACGGCCGTCAGCTGGGTTACCCGCGCGGCCGTGTGCTCGGCGGCAGTTCCGCCATCAATGGCATGATCTACATGCGCGGTCAGGCGGCCGATTACGACGGCTGGGAGTCCAAGGGCAATACCGGCTGGGGCTGGAAAGACGTGCTGCCGGTTTTCAAGCGTGTCGAAGACCACCATCTGGGCGCGTCCGAGTTTCATGGCGCCGGCGGGGAATGGCGCGTTGAGCGTCAGCGTTTGTCCTGGGATATCCTGAACGCGTTTCAGCAGGCGGCCGCGCAGGCTGGCATTGCCCCCACCGACGACTTCAATCGGGGCGACAACGAAGGCTGCGGCTACTTCGAGGTCAACCAGCGAACCGGTGTACGCTGGACATCGGCCAAGGCCTTCCTGCATCCGGTCGCCGACCGGCCGAATTTAACCGTATTTACCGAAGCCCAGGCACGGCAGATCGATTTCAGCGGCAAACGCGCCACCGGCATTCGTTTTGTGCGCAAAGGCCAAAAATTCCTGGCTCGCGCCAAGTCAGAAGTCATTCTTTGTGCAGGTGCCATTGGCTCAGCGCAGCTGTTGCAGGTATCGGGTGTGGGGCCGGGCCATTTGCTGCAGTCGCTTCAAATTCCGGTGGTGCACGATCTGCCGGGTGTGGGCCAGAACCTGCAGGATCACCTGCAGCTGCGCATTGTTTACAAAGTGCAAGGTGCAAAAACCCTGAACACCATGGCCAACTCCATGTGGGGCAAGCTGGTGATGGGCATGCAGTATGTCTTTCAGAAAAAAGGCCCCCTGACCATGGCACCCTCGCAACTGGGGGCGTTTGCCCGATCAGGGCCCGAGCAGGACCGCGCCAATGTCGAATACCATGTGCAGCCCCTGTCGCTGGAGCGGTTCGGCGAAGGCCTGCACACCTTCCCGGCCATGACCGCATCGGTGTGTAATCTGCGTCCGTCCAGCCGCGGGTCGGTAACCATCAAAACGCCGCATGCCGCCGACGCACCGGCTATTTTGTGCAACTATCTGGCCACACCCGACGACCTGAAAGTGGCCGCCGACAGTATTCGGCTCACGCGCACCATTATGGCTCAGCCCGCCTTGGCAGCCTATCGGCCAGAAGAATACAAGCCGGGCATGCATATCGCGTCCCAGGAAGATCTTGAAAAGGCGGCGGGCGATATCGGTACCACCATCTTTCATCCGGTGGGAACCTGCAAAATGGGAATGGACTCCATGGCGGTGGTTGACCCCCAGTTGCGTGTGCACGGCATCGAGGGCTTGCGTGTGATCGATGCGTCGATCATGCCGACCATTACGTCGGGCAACACCAATTCCCCCACCATCATGATCGCCGAAAAAGGGGCTGATATGATACTGGGCACAAAACAACTGTAAATATTTTCTGCATTTCATTAATAAAAATACGATTGGCATTGGGTTGTTCTCATGACTGGTTTCATTGAATATCTGGCGACGGCACTGTTTGCCATCGCAATCGTTCACACGTTCTCGGTTCCTGTTTTTGCGAGGCTGGCCAATCGCGGCGGGCCCCATGCGGGTCTTTGGCACCTGCTTTCCGAGGTTGAGGCCGTCTTCGGTGTGTGGGCCTGCGTGCTGTTGGCGGCCATGGCACTGCTGGCGGGCGTCGACGACATGGTGGCTTATGTTGACACGCGCAATTTCACCGAGCCGGCGTTTGTGTTCGTCATCATGGTCGTGGCGGCCAGCCGCCCCATCCTGGAACTGGTCAATACCCTGGTCAAAGGGCTGGCACGTGCACTTCCTTTGCGCAACGAACTGGCCATGTTCTTTGTGACCTTGTCATTCGTACCGTTGGCCGGATCATTCATTACCGAGCCGGCCGCCATGACGTTGGCGGCCTTGCTGCTGCGTCAAGCCTATTTCCGTCGTCCCGGGCAGGCCGGCTTCAAATACATGACGCTAGGCGTTTTGTTCGTGAACGTGTCTATTGGCGGGGTCCTGACAGCCTATGCAGCGCCTCCCGTGCTGATGGTGGCACAAACATTCAATTGGGACACCGCCTACATGGCCACGCACTTCGGGTGGCGTGCGGCGATTGCCGTGGTCTTTAATGCCGCCGCTCTAACCTTTATTTGCCGCAAGTACTTGCTTGACGGCAGCATTGGCGAGCCCGAGCCCGAAGAAGGGGCGGTGGTGCGGCCCCCGGTACCTGCTGTTGTCATCCTCATTCACCTTCTGTTTCTTGTGGGGGTGGTGCTTTCGGCGCATCATCCGGTGGTGTTTCTTGGGTTCATGATGCTCTTCATCGGCTATGCCCACGCCTACCATAAGCATCAGAACCCCTTGTTGATTCGCGAAGGGCTCATGGTGGGTTTCTTTCTGGCCGGCTTGGTGTTGCTGGGCGGTTTGCAGAAATGGTGGCTCCAAGACCTTCTGGCGGGGCTGTCCCCCACGGTGCTGTATTGGGGGGCCACTTTCCTTACGGCCATCACGGATAACGCCGCCCTGACGTATCTGGGTTCGCTGGTCGAGGGCACGGACGAACTGTGGCGTTATATGCTGGTTGCCGGTGCGGTTACCGGCGGCGGTCTTACCGTTATTGCCAATGCCCCCAACCCTGCAGGGTTTTCCATTCTGAAGGGTTGCTTTCCCGATGGGGCGATCTCGCCACTGTATTTGTTGCTGTCGGCTCTGGGGCCAACGCTGGTGGCGGCTGTCCTGTTTCTGCTTTAGCGGCCTTCAGGCGGCGGCCGGAAACCACGCCCGCCCCGAGCCGCTAACCCCGGTTACACCACCGGCGCACTTTGCAGGTTGTAGCTGGGTGTGGGGGCGTGCAGCACTCGCGCAATAATCTCCAGGCCCTGACGAACATCGTTGATGGATCCGGCGGCGCCCAGGCTGATGCGCACACCGTCGGGATGCGGGTGGTTCGGGTCGACCGCGAAATGATGCGCCGCCGACAACAGCACGCCTTCGCGGCGTACTTGCTCATACAGCAAAGAGCTCGGCCGATCGGTATCGCAGGGCAACCAAACATGGTAGCCGACAGAGTCGGCCCGGGCCTGGGGCAACCACTCCCTGACCAGCTTCTGCCGTAACGAAGCTTCGCGTTGCTGAGCCTGCAGGCACGTTTGAATCAACCCTTCTTCATGCATCAGGTAGTGCAGTTCGGGGTACATCGAGGCGATAAACCACTGGAAGCTCAGGGCTTCGGTGGTAAATCGGGGCAGAAAGGTGCCGGGTACATAGGCGTATCCCAATCGGAAACCCGTGGAGATGCATTTCGACAAGCCGCTTAAATGGATGGTTTGATCCGGCAGCCGGGCAGCCAGTGTGGCATTACCCGCATACGTCAGGGGCAGGTTCACGCCGTCCTCAATGATCCACAGGTTGTATTTCCTGCCCAGTTTTGCCAGATCGCCCAGCCGGTCGTCCGACAGGGTGTAAGCCATGGGGTTGTGCATGTAGGGCGTGACAATCAGCACCCGGGCGCCGGTAGCGTTTATGGCTTTTTCGAGCCGTTCAGGGCATATGCCTTCGTGGTCGGCATCGACGCCCACCAGATTGACACCCAGCGTTTCCGCAATGCGCTGAACGCCTACATAATTCAGAGTGTCGCAAAGCGCGGTGTCGCCGCGGCGCAGCAGTGTGCTCAGTGCGGCGACCAGGCCGTGGTGCACCCCTTGGGTAATCACTACCTGCTCCGCGGCACAGGGCGTACCGAACTGGGTAAGCCAGTGGGCGCCCAACTGCCGGTAGCGTTCGGAGTGCTGGACATCGGTGTACTGAAAGCTGTCGATAATGCCTGCCTGGACTGTTTGTTTCTTGATAAGCTGCTCAATCCAGGGCCGGGAGGGAGCTCCCGGCAGCACGTTCAGAGACAGGTCGATGGTACCGGCAAAAGGGTTCGCGCCGGCATAGGCCGGCGTGACCGCCGGTGAGGTTTGTCCAAGTACATAGGTGCCGCTGCCCACACGGGTTTCAACAACGCCGCGCCGCACCGCTTCAGACATGGCGCGGGACACCGTTCCCATAGTCACGCCGTAGAAAATCGTGAGTTCCCGGTTCGAGGGCAGTTTGTCACCTTCTTTCCAGTGGCCTTCCCGAATCATCCGTTCTACATGATCCACCATGCGCTGGTATTTGGGGCGGCCGTCTTCTTCGAGCGTGAAGTTCATATCAGGAGTTTTGGAGTATTCATAGGACAGGCGTACCCGTGCAAAACCTGCAACAGTGCTCCACATAATAAGTAATTGCACTATTGCGATTATTGAACTGCACGTGTAAACTTTCTGAAAGCATGTAGCTGCGGGGCAGCTACAGAGCAATTCTAACCTCTCTTTACACCGCAGGAGTACCCCATGATTCGACCCAGTTCCCAGGCGCTAATCGACGGTGAGGTTTATGTCCCCGGCCTCCCGAAAGAATACGTGGCTAGCAAATACGGCATCAATCCCGACGACATCGCCAAGCTGGCTTCTGCGGAAAACCCTCATGGCGCCTCGCCCAAGGCGATGGTGGCTGTTGAAGAGGCGCGTCAGCGCCTGGATATTTACCCCGACTGGACGGCGGCTGCACTGCGCAAGGCCATTGGGGACAAATACGGCTTTGATCCCGAGGGTGTCGTGTGCGGTTCAGGCGAAACCGAGGTTATTTCCATGGTGATCCGCGCCTTTGCCGCCCCTGACGAGGCGGTGCTCATGCATGCGCCGTGCTTTCCCCTGTACCGCATTTACTCGACCTGCGAAGGGCGTGCTCCGGTGTACGTGCCTATGGGCAAAGACTTCGATCCGCAGATCGATCTTTACCTGGAAACCTTGCGTAAAACGGCACCGAAAATCGCGTTCATCACCAACCCCCACAATCCGAGCGGCCAAATGACGCCCCAGGCCGACGTGCGCCGCATCCTTGACGCCGCGCCCGATCACACGCTGGTGGTGCTCGATGAGGCTTATGTGCACTACAGCGAAGAAACCTTCGGCATGGATCTGCTGCGCGACTACTCTAATTTGATAGTGTTGCGCACCATGTCCAAAGCATTTGGCCTGGCCGGGCTGCGTGTTGGCTTTGGTATTTCCGGGAATGTGGATCTTATCCGCCCGTTGCGCCTGATCAAGCCTACCTGGAACATGGGGCAAATGCAGATCGCCGGCGGTATTGCAGGCATTAACGACGACGAGCACGTCGAACGTGCCGTGCGCACCGTGGTGGAAATGCGCAAGTATGTTACGGAAGGGGTCGACAAGATTTCAGGGTTCCGTGCGGTTCCCGGTTCGCGGTCCAATTTCTTCCTGACCGAGATCCTGAATCCGGAATTGGATTCCACCAAAGTTTTCAACCACTTACTCAGCCGCGGTGTGATTGTGAAGGATGGCTCTGACATCGAAGGACTGGGGTCGCGCTATCTGCGCGTCGACGTGAACCTCAAGAAGCACATGGATCGCTTCCTGGGGGCGCTCGCCGAGCTGGGTTAACGTTTTGTAGCAATTGAGTGTGATGCGTGCTTCCTGAGCGGGTGGCACGCCTTGGCGCTATTTCCCCGTGAAATAGCGCTTTTTTTTGCACAAGCACGGTGCTCCAAGTGCACCACTTTTGTTCTAGGGGTAATCACTTATTTTATGTATACCCCCTAATGCAATATAAATTGACATATAGCACTTTGAGAAAAACTGGAGCAGCCAGATATATCCGGCCTGATCGCTCAAGTGCTCTACCCGCAGTCTTTCGACAACCGCTTTAAGTGCACTATGAGGACTCTGCAAATCATGAAACGAATTTTCACGCTCAAGCTGTCCGTGGCTGCCCTTGCGCTGGCAGTAGCCCCCGCAGTTGCCACGGCCAATCCCACGGTCACCCTGAAGTTTTCCCACGAGGCGCCTGAAATGGCGATCAAGGGCCGTTCCGCCAAGCTCATGGCCGAGCTGGTGGAAAAGTACACCAACGGTTCGGTAAAAGTTGACGTCTTCCCGGGCGGCCAGCTCATTCCCACGAACGAAGAGCTTCGTGCCGCCATTCGCGGCCAGGTGGATATCGTGGCGCCGTACTCCAGCTACTACTCGTCGCTCGACAAAGGCTGGGACGTCTACTACCAGCCCATGCTGTTTGCCAATGCCGAGGCCGGTATGCAAGCCTACAACGGTCCGGTGGGTGAAAAACTGCTTGAGCGCCTGAGCTCCAAAGGCCTGAAGGGCTTGGCCATGTGGCATGACGGCCCCGTGTATGCCTTTACCACCGGCGAGCCGGCGATCACGCCCGAAGCCTACAAAGGGCTGAAAGTCCGCGTCGCGGCCTCCAAGCCTCAGGAAGCACTATTGTCCAAAGTGGGCGCCACCGTGATCTCCATGCCCGCCACCGAGGTTTACATGGCGATCCAGCAGGGCGTTGCGCAGGGTGTGATTACCACACCCACCTATGCGGCGCCTGCCCGCTGGGGTGAAGTGCTTAAAACCATGACCCGCATCAGCTGGGGTATGGGCGGCTACGGCGTGGCTATCAATCAGCGCTCCTGGGAGAAAATGTCGGACGAGCAACAAAAGGGTTTCATGAAGGCGGTCAAAGAGGCGGCCGAATGGAACCGCAGCCAATCCGTTGACAATATTCGTGCGCAAGAAAAAGCCTTGCAGGACGGCGGTGTGAAGATCTTTGATCCCAGCCCCGAACAGCTGCAGACCTGGCGCGATCTGGCCAAGCCCATCTGGGAACAGCAGTCGGCCGAGGTCCAAGAGCTGGTCAAAATGCTCGGTAAATAACGTTTCACTCTAACCGTAGCTGATACCGGGGGCGACTATGTCAAAAATTTGGGACCTTTTTGAAGAGCAGGCAGGCGGGTTGTTTTTGTTGGTTGCCGTTCTGCTCGTGGCGGGCCAGATTGTTGGACGGTCGCTCTTTGGTTTCGGTGTCAGCGGGCTTTACGAAATTGCCACGTATTGCGCTGTTTACAGCGTGTTTTTCACCACCAGCCTGGCAATCAAGCAAAATGCCCATATCCGCATCGATATCCTGAATACCATCGTATCGCCGGGCAAGGCGTTTCTGCTGGAACTGTTTGCCATGATGGT
This sequence comes from Burkholderiaceae bacterium, assembly GCA_050252075.1. GTDB lineage: Bacteria > Pseudomonadota > Gammaproteobacteria > Burkholderiales > Burkholderiaceae_B > JAAYGT01. Next base: position 36,181 of record JBFWLP010000016.1, read on the forward strand.
GCTGGCGGTGGTCAGCGGTTTTATTGCGTACTCCGGCTGGCTCGTCGTGGAAGAAAGCCACATGCTCAATGAACAAACCCTGGGCACGATTTCCATGCCGGTCTGGACGATACAGCTCATTTTGCCGATTTCCGGCGGCTTGATGTTCTTGCGTTCGGTACAGCGGTTCCTGTACCTGCTCAGGCAGGGGCCCGCGAACTTCCGGCATCTGCCCGGCGAACAAGAAATCGCCTGAATAAATAAAAAAGAGTACGAACTATGCTGGGGATCTTTTCTACATTTGCCGGGGCGGTGGTTCTCGGCGCGCCAATTGCGTTTGCACTCATTTTGTCGTGTATTGCGTATTTGCTGGTCACCGGGCAGCATCTGGGTACGCTGTCGTCGTATCTTTTCGCCGCGCTGAACAGCAGCAGCCTGCTGGCCATCCCGTTTTTCATTTTGTCCGCCGAAATTCTGAACCGGTGCGGTGCGACCAAACGTCTGGTCGAGTTCGTGGATGCCTGGATGGGGCACAACCGGGGCGGGCTTCCCGTGGTGTCGGTGGTGACGGTCACATTTTTTGCCGCCATCTCCGGGTCGTCGGCGGCGACTGCAGGCGCCGTAGGCTCGATTCTCATTCCCGAAATGACCCGCCGGGGCTACGACCCCAAAATGGCCGTCGGGTTGATTGCCACGGCGGGTGGGCTGGGCATACTTATCCCGCCCTCGGTGCCGGTCATTATTTATGGCACCGTCACTGAAACCTCCATTTCCGACCTTTTCCAGGCCACATTGGTTCCCGGACTGGCGCTGGCGTTCTTGCTGGCGATTGCGGCCTATATCATGGGCGTGCGTTCCGGGGTGGCGCCCGAGCCCCGCCGTTCCGCCGCCGAACGCTACCAGGCCACAAAGCGGGCGGTAGGCGTATTGTTTTTGCCGGTCATTATTTTCGGCGGCATTTATACCGGTATTTTCACGGCCACCGAAAGTGCCGCCGTGGCTTGTGTTTATTCGCTGCTGTTGGCCATTTTCGGTTTCAGGACACCACTCAGTCAGTTGCCGCGCATGCTCACGTACGCTGCGGCTACTTCGGCGCTGATCATGATCATTATTGCCGCCGCTAATCTGTTCAGCTATGTGCTGACATCGGAACGCATTCCGCACGTCGTGTTCCAGTGGATCACCGGCATGGAGTTGTCGCGTATTGAATTGCTCAGCCTGCTGATGCTGTTCTTCATTGTCTGCGGCATGTTCTTCGAAGTGATCTCGGTCATCCTGATTACCATGCCCATACTGGTGCCGGTACTGCAAGCCATGGATGTCAGCCTGCTGTTCTTCGCCATCATTCTGGTGCTGAATATGGAGCTGGCCGTCATTACCCCGCCGATCGGGCTGAACCTGTTCGTCATCAGTGCCATCAGCAAGATACCCGTCATACAGGTGTTCCGGGGGGCGGCACCCTTTGCATTGATTATTCTGGGCTTATTGATGGCCATCATACTGATACCGGGGGGCGAATCCATCGTCTTTACGTGGTAGCAGGTGGGGCCGGGGCCATGGCGGTGCCCGGCATCACGCTTAATTTTTACGAAGAAGGGTTGTAATGCAAAGCGATTTGCTCATAGGGATAGACATTGGCGGCACGTTCACCGATGCCATTGTTCTGGAAAAATCAAGCCAGCGCGTCTTGATGGCTTTCAAGGTGCCGTCTTCCCCCGAGGATCCGGCCGATGCAGTGATTGCCGCGTTGCAGCGTGTTTCGGAACATATGGACGTTCAAGGTGCCCGTGTTTGCCATGGCACCACGATCGGTACCAATGCCCTGATCGAACGCCGTGGTGCCCGTACGGCGTTGCTGGCGACCGAGGGTTTTGCCGACGTTATCGAGTTGCGGCGCCAGGACCGTCCCAATCTGTACGACCTGTCGGTTGAGCTGTCCGAGCCGTTGGTGCCGCATGCCGATCGCTTTGAAGTGCAGGAACGCATCAATGCCGACGGCTCGGTGGAAAAGCCCATCCAGGGGCTCGACGAGCTGGTGGCGCACCTGAAGGCGGCAGGGGTGCAGTCCATCGCCGTGTCGCTGCTGCATGCCTATGCCAGCAGCCGTCACGAACAGGCACTGAAAGAAAAACTGCAGCAGCATTTCAACGATCTTTACATCACGCTGTCCAGTGAAATTTCACCCGAACTGGGTGAGTTTGAGCGAACCAGCACCACGGTGGTGAACTCGTATATTGGCCCGCCGGTAAAAAAATACATTAACCGGCTCCAGGACGAGGCGCAGGCCCAGGGTATCGGTGAACTGCTCATCGTCAAATCGAACGGCGGGCTAACGTCGGCGCAGAATGCCATGCAGTTTCCGGCTCATCTGATCGAGTCGGGTCCGGCGGCAGGCATGATGGCCACCGCCGCGTATGCCAGACATATTTCTCGCAACCGGGTCATTGCCTTCGATATGGGCGGAACCACTGCCAAGGCCGGCGTGGTGGCCGATTACGCACCGCACATGACCTACGAGTTCCGGGCCGATGCGCTCAAGCACGGCAAAAATGTGGGCGGCTACCCCATACGCAGCGCCGTACTGGATATCGTGGAAATCGGGTCGGGCGGTGGCAGCATTGCATGGATTGACGAAGGCGGGGTGCCCAAAGTGGGCCCGGAAAGTGCCGGTGCGGTTCCCGGGCCCGCCTGCTATTGCCGCGGCGGGACGCGCCCCACAGTGACCGATGCACACGCCGTCATCGGCACCTTGTGTGCCGAAACCTTTGTGGGCACCGGCGTAACGTTTGACCGCAGCCGCGCGGTGCAGGCCATCGCCGAACATGTTGCCGGCCCGATGGGCTGGACGGTGGAAAAAGCCGCCTATGCCATCATCGACATTGCCGTGGCCAGCATGAACGAAATGGTCAAGCTGGCTACCATTCGCCGCGGCCTGGATCCGCGCGATTTCAGCATGGTGGCCTCGGGGGGAGGCGGGCCCTTGCATGCGGCCCTGGTGAGTGCGAATATTGGTGCGCGCGAAACGATTGTGCCGCCGTATCCCGGCATGTTCTCGGCCCTGGGCGCCACCTTGGGCACCGTGAAGCACGATTTGTCCAAATCACTGGTGCGGCAACTGGCGGTGCTCAATGCCGACGAGCTGCTGGCAGCGTTTAACGAACTGCAGCAACGCGCAACGATGTTGCTGGAAGCGGAGCAAACGGCGTCGTACCGGATTGCGGCTGCCCGTTCGGTGTTTTGCCGGTATTCCGGCCAGCTGTACGAGCTTGAGATACCGTTGGGGTCAATTGACGAACCGTTGCCGGCGATCGGACACATCGAGTCCTTGTATCGCGCCCGTTATCAGCAGGAGTTTGGCATTGATCTGCCCGATGCGAAGGTGGAGCTGGTAAAACTGCACGTAGCGGTTGAGTTGCTGTCCGTCAACGATAACAGCCTGTTCAAACCGTCGGTATTTTCCGGGCAACCGGTGCAGCCCTTGCGATCCCAGCCGTATGTGAGCGAGAGCGGTGAGCACACCACCATTCCGGTGTATTCCAGCGCCACATCAACGGGGCTCGCCACACAGGGCCCCTTGCTGATCGAGCACGAAGGTTCGACCGTATGGGTGCGCAACACCGATCAGGTCCAGATTGCCTCCGACGGCTGCGTGCTGATCCAACACGCACGCTGACAGCCATTATTCACGAGGGTTACGATGTCCAACGAACAGTCTGTCTTGCAACGCGATCCGGTTACCTTCGAGGTGATCAAGAACTCGCTGTATTCCACCTGCGATGAAATGAAAAGTGTCATTATGCGCACCTCGTTTTCACCGCTGCTGTCACTTTCCGCCGACTTGTCCTGCGCCTTGCTTGATCGCCATTGCAAGGTGGTGGCCCAGGGGGTGGATATTCCCGTGCATCTGGGCGCGGCCGGCCTGAGCGCCGACGCGGCACTGCATTATTTTCCGGAAGACACCTGGAGCGAAGGCGACGGTGTGTTGCTCAACGATCCTTATGAAGGCGGCACCCACCTGCCCGACATGACGCTGGTCACACCGCTTATTTCCGGCGGAATACGTCTGGGCTACGTTACCAGCCGTATTCACTGGCCGGACATTGGCGGCATCGCGGCCGGCAGCTCCAGCGTCACCAATGAAATCCTTAAGGAAGGCTTGCGCGTTCCGCCTATCAAGATTCTGGAAAAAGGCGTTATTCGCCAGGACATGCTGCGTCTCATTCTGGCCAATGTGCGGGTTCCCGAAGACCGTCGGGGCGATTTTCTGGCGGCGCTGGCCGGCCACACCCGTGCTACCAAACGCGTGTATGAACTGTGCGATCGCTATGGCGCGTCGACCGTGGCGCAAGTGATGGCCGATACACAAAGCTACAGCCGTTCGCTCGTGGCGGCCCGCCTGAGTGCGCTTCCCGATGTCGATGTCACGCACGAGGAAACACTCGACGGCGACGGCATTGACCCCGATTGCGCGCCGCTGGTGCGCGTACGCATAGTGAAGCGCGGCAGTCATTTCTGCTTCGATTTCACCGGCAGCTCGCCCTGCGTGGCGGGGCCGATCAACTGTTCCTACCCCATGACCTGCGCCGTGGTGTATTACACCTTGCTGGCCCTGGCGGGCGGCGATATCTCGCCCAATGCCGGGGTTTATCAAGATGTGGAGATCATTGCGCCGGAAGGCACCATTGTGCATGCGGTCTATCCTTATCCTGTTGTTGCCGCCAACACGGAAACTTCCAACCGCATGGTCGATGTGGTCATGGGGGCCCTGGCGCAGGTATACCCCGAGCGGGTTGCCGGTGGCGGTTATGGTTCGGCATGCGTGTACACCCTGGGCGGTTTCGACTCCAAACGGCAACGCAACTTTGTGCACTATGAAACCGTAGGCGGGGGCATGGGAGCCACCCGCGGGCGTGCCGGTGCCAACGGTATCCGCGTGCACATGGGCAACACCATGAATCTGCCGGTGGAAAGCATTGAAAATCATATGCCTGTGCGTTTTCTGGCCTATCGTATTGAACGCAGCAGCGGGGGGCAGGGTACCTATCAGGGCGGATGCGGGGTCACCAAATCCCTGAAGGTGCTGGCCGACGGCGTTCAGGCCTCGGTGCTGGGAGAACGCACCAAAACAGTGGCGCATGGCGTGGCAGGCGGGGCGCCCGGCGCGCCGGCGCGCTTCGTGCTGCAGCGGGCCGATGGCAAGGAACAGGTATTAAGCGCCAAAAGCGGTCCGCACGCCTTGAGTGCCGGCGATGTGCTTTCCATGACAACCGCCGGCGGGGGTGGTTGGGGGCCTGCGGCCTGATACGCCGATGTTTTCGATCGATCACGTTTTTTGAGTAAGGATGAATCTTATGGCTGAGCAGAAAAACGGACGGGCCAGGCGCATTGCGCTTATCGTGCCCTCATCCAATACGGTAATGGAAAATGATTTGCACGCGGCGTTGCCCAAGTCGCGATTCACTGTGCATACCGACCGCATGTACCTGGTGGAAACCACCCGCGAGGCGGAAATCCGCATGATCGAAGACTACGCGTCCAAGGCGGCGTCGGATCTGGGCACGCTGAACCCCGATTTGCTGGTGTTCGGCTGCACGTCGGCCGGCTCCTTGTTCGGCCTGGACTACGACAAGAAAGTATGCGAGGAACTCGGCCGGCTGGCCGGCTGCGAGGCCATGGGTGTCATTAATGCCGTGGAACAGGCCCTGCACCGGGTAAATGCCAGGAAAGTGGCCGTACTGACGCCCTACAACGTGGATCTGACCCAGTCGGTGGCCAACGCCGTGGCCGATGCCCGCGATATCGTCGGCGCGTTCGGCATGGGCATCACCGACAACGTGTGTCTGGCCGACCCCACGCCCAAAGAAATCTACCAGTTTGCCGAAGAGCATCTGGGTGGCCTGGATTTCGATGCCATTTTTATTTCATGCACCAATTTCCGCGCTTACGAAACGATCGGTTTGCTGGAAAAGCGCTTCAATGTGCCGATCGTCACCAGTAACCAGGCCGTCATCGACGCGATCAAACTGCGTTTCGAAGGTTCAAGCTAGCTGTTCATTTCCCGATCATCTAATAAATCTGCACGGATTGCCTAAGGGCATTCGTACCCTCAGTAATAAAACTCCGGTGTCTCTGTTGCGCATATTCCGTAGGTTATGCACTGGATGCTGGAGTGTTTCATTATCAGCTTTACCTACCCGTCTAAGGGTCTAATCGGCTGTGGTCATCTCCTGAGCGGCCGATTAGAGCTCAGTGCCGTCCGCACACATAGATCAACCCCAGTATAAGTTCTTATTTTAGGTAAACGGCCTGCAACCGCACTCGTGAGGCACTTCAAAGAAGCGGTGCGTCCTACACGGGCACCTTCAATGCGCAATACAAACTCGGCACGGGAAACATTCATAAGCGCACAAGCCCGACGCTTGCATACGCCACGGAAAATAGCGCACCGCGCCTGCATTAACCAAGCCTGTCCGTTCACCACCTTTTTGCGTTGATCTCCTTCATCACATCGATCTCCAGCGCCTGGTCAACCGGCAGCTTGTTTAGCCTGGCGACCCCAACTCATATGTCCTCGACCGTTTTGCGCAGGATTCGAGAAATCTGCTCATCGCTGTACAGGATCTTCTTAATGTGCCTCTCACTGTCCAAGAGGCTATTGTCCCAAGTTACCGTGGATCGAAGGGGCCAGGACAGGTCAGATCCTTACAAGGTATGGCGTTAAATCCACGAGTCCGCGTAGCGGTGAGTGATTGGCGTTCGTTGTTAAAACGTTATGTAAAAGTTTTGTGTTGGTATTGTGTTACATAAAATCTGAATGTAGGGTAATCCCCCCGCAAAAGCGGTGCGTTCAGAAGTAGAATTTTCTCATTGAGGAGTTCTACAAGATGAAGCGGTCGAGATTCACAGACAGTCAGATCATGGAAGCGCTTAAGCGGGTGGAAGCCGG